>CAZQAF010000114.1:0-8903 GCA_964591175.1 uncultured Desulfobacteraceae bacterium
AATCCGGAAGGACGTTCCGTTTGGCCGGCATTATGAACGAGCGCTCGGTCACTGGCTATAATCTATCTGTACCTCTGGCAGAAAGAATTGTCAATATCTTTATTACTATCCGATTTATATATATAATTCTATAATGAGGAAATTGATTTTCGAGATGAAAAATGTTGACAGAGAAAAGCCGAAGATGATATAAAATATGAACGAGCGCTCGGTCAGCATTTGTTCACCGTAAATTGTTCAGCAAGCAGCGTTTTGGAGTTTGTATGAAACAGTACCATGCGACTAAAGAAATCCCCACACAAATAAAAAATCCTGAACTCGTTCAGCGACGACACCGCCAGATTATCGACGCTGCGGTACAACTCTTTATCCATCAGGGATTTCATAAGACCACCACACGGCAGATCGCCCGTTCCGCAAATATCTCAATTGGTTCATTGTATGAATATGTGGCTTCCAAAGAGGATATTTTGTTTCTGGTGTGTGACGCCATCCACGCGGAGGTCGAAAGGGGCGTAACCGAAGCGTTGTCGAGAGCATCGGGCGGGAGACATTCACTGGCTGAAGTGATTCGGGAATATTTTTTGGTATGTCATAGGATGAGTGATCATATTTTATTGATATACCAGGAAACGCAATCTCTTCCGCCTCAATGGCGTAAAAAGGTTTTAGAGAACGAGGTTCGCATTACCGGTATGTTTATGGAAGTTCTGGAAGCGTTGATTTCATCCGGAGATTTGCCGTGTTTAAGCGAACATTCCATGGAACTTATCGCCCACAATATATCTGTTCTGGGCCACATGTGGACCTTTCGGCGCTGGTTTCTTGCGCGACACTACAGTATTGAAGACTATATCGAACTTCAAACCGAATTTATTCTCGGAATACCCGGGACCTGAAATTTATTAAGGAGAATGTATGACCATGGCTGTTGAAGTTTACACACCCAAACATCCGATCCGAGTCGTGACCGCAACCTCTCTTTTTGATGGTCACGATGCGTCCATTAACATCATGCGCCGCATACTTCAAGATGCCGGCGTCGAGGTGATTCATATGGGGCACAATCGCTCGGTAAAGGAAATCGTGGATGCGGCCGTACAGGAAGATGTCCAAGGCGTGGCCGTATCGAGTTATCAGGGCGGTCATCTGGAATTTTTTAAATATATTATCGATCTTTTGAAAGAAAGAAACGCATCCCACATCAAGGTTTTTGGCGGCGGCGGCGGCGTCATCATACCGGAAGAGATCAAAGATCTGGAGTCATACGGTGTCGCCAAAATTTATACTCCCGAAGACGGCGCCAAGATGGGGCTGCGGGGAATGATCGACCACATGATTCAGCTGATGGATTTTTCTACCACCGAAAAGAGAGATATCGACGTTGAAAATCTGTCTCCGGAAAATACATTCATGCTGGCCGGATTGATTACCACCCTTGAACAAGCCAAAGCCAAAGAAGATGGACACCTCGCAAAACTCAGATCTCAAATCCAAAAACAAATCGGTGATCGAAAAGTTCCGGTTATCGGCATCACCGGAACCGGCGGTGCGGGGAAATCATCTCTGACGGACGAACTGATATTAAGGTTTCTGAACGATTTTAAACATGTTAAGCTCGCTGTCATCAGCAGCGATCCATCCCGCCGTAAAACCGGCGGCGCACTTTTGGGCGACAGAATACGCATGAATGCCATCGAAAACCCGAGGGTTTACATGCGGAGCCTTGCCACCCGTGGATCACGCACGGAAATCCCCCATGCCCTGGGCGAAACCATAGAGGTGATGAAAGCGGCCGGCTTCGACCTTGTGATTGCCGAAACCGCCGGGATCGGACAGGGAGATTCGAGAATTATCGAACTGGTTGATTTGTCGATCTATGTGATGACCAGTGAATTCGGGGCCGCCACCCAACTTGAAAAAATAGACATGCTCGATTTTGCGCATCTTGTGGTGGTGAACAAATATGAAAAACGCGGCGGCGAGGATGCGGTGCGGGATGTTCGGAAGCAGGTGCAGCGTAATCGAAAGGCATGGGAAAAGCCCCTCACGGATATGCCGGTGTACGGTACCATTGCCGCCAAGTTTAATGATGACGGGGTCACGGCCTTGTATCATGGGATCATCGATGCTTTGTCTGAAAAAACAGGCGTTGTTTTTGATTCGAACCTTACAAGGCGTGATATAAAGACATCGACATCCAAAACGATTATTATTCCTCCGGACCGGGTTCGTTATCTTTCCGAAATTGCCGATACCGTCGGAAAGTATCATCGCGAAACGCAACAGCAGGCGGATGTCGTAAGGAACGTCTGGCATCTCAAGGAAACCGCAAAATCCCTGGATGGAAATCATCTTAAAGGCGACGCATCACAGCTTTTAATTCGGCTTAAAAAAGAAGTTGTAAAAGCCGAGGGTGTCCTTCATCCGGAAACGACGGCGCTGCTGGATGAATGGAAAAAGACTGAAGAGACGTATACCAAAGACGAACTGGCATATCAGGTGAGAGACCGTGAAATCAGGGTTCCCCTTTACACAACATCTCTGGCCCATACCAGGATTCCGAAAATAGCCCTACCCAAGTTCAAGGACCCCGGAGAAATTTATACCTGGTTGAGAAACGAAAATGTTGCCGGACGATTTCCATACACCGCCGGCGTGTTTCCGTTAAGAAGAATCGACGAAGATCCCACCCGTATGTTCGCGGGTGAAGGGGATCCAGCCAGAACCAACCGGCGGTTCAAGCTTTTATCCGCCGACGCCAAATCCAAACGGTTGTCGACGGCATTCGATTCCGTCACGCTGTACGGGTGCGATCCGGACATAAGGCCCGATATTTACGGCAAAGTCGGCACTTCCGGGGTCAGCATATGTACCCTCGACGATGTGAAGGTGCTCTATGACGGCTTTAACCTGTGCGCACCGGATACATCGGTTTCCATGACCATCAACGGTCCGGCGCCCATCCTTCTTGCCATGTTTCTGAATACCGCCGTCGATCAACAGCTGGACGCATTTCGGACGCAAAACGGCAGAGAACCTTCGAAAAAAGAATACGATGAGATACGATCCAAGGCCCTGTCCAGTGTTCGCGGTACGGTACAGGCGGATATTTTAAAAGAAGATCAGGGGCAGAACACCTGTATTTTTTCCATCGAATTTGCGCTGAAAATGATGGGAGACATCCAGGAATACTTCATAGAGAACGGCGTTCGGAATTTCTATTCGGTCTCCATATCGGGATACCACATTGCCGAAGCCGGTGCCAATCCGATTACCCAACTGGCCCTTACGCTGGCCAACGGATTTACTTATGTCGAGTATTATTTATCCCGGGGCATGCCCATTGACAGTTTTGCTCCCAATCTGTCCTTTTTCTTTTCTAACGGCATGGATCCTGAATACACGGTTATCGGAAGGGTGGCCAGGCGCATCTGGGCGATTGCCATGAAGCATAAATACGGCGGATCCGCCCGGTCTCAGATGCTGAAATATCATGTGCAGACCTCCGGCCGCTCGCTGCACAGCCAGGACATTCAGCTCAACGACATCCGGACGACGCTTCAGGCACTCTGCGCGATCTATGACAACTGCAACAGCCTGCATACCAACGCCTTTGATGAAGCTATCACGACGCCGAGTCATGAGTCGGTGAGACGTGCGTTGGCCATCCAGCTCATTATCAACCGGGAATGGGGCCTTGCCAAAAATGAAAATTTGAATCAAGGCAGCTTCGTTGTCGAAGAATTGACGCGGTTGGTCGAAGAAGCGGTCCTATCGGAATTTAACAAGATCACCGAGCGCGGCGGTGTCCTGGGCGCCATGGAGACCGGTTATCAGCGGAGCAAAATCCAGGAAGAATCTTTGTATTATGAAAGTTTAAAACATACCGGTGAAATGCCCATCATCGGCGTCAATACCTTTCGGGACCCGGATGCCGATTCGGAACAACTGAACGAATACATTGAATTGTCCAGGGCCACCGAAGCTGAAAAAAAATCACAGCTTGACCGTCTGACGGCGTTTAAGAAGCGGCATGAAAAAGCGTCGGATAACGCATTGCAACGTCTGCAGCGCGTCTCCCTGTCCGGTGAAAACATTTTTGCAGAACTGATGGAGACCGTCAAGGTATGCACCCTGGGTGAAATCACCCACGCCTTGTATGATGTGGGGGGAAAGTATCGACGTAACATGTAACATTTAAGGAGATCGACATGCAAGAAGCAGTGATCGTGAGTGCGGTGAGAACACCACTGGGAAGATACAACGGTTCTTTGGCCAGTACCGGCGCCACCCGATTGGGTGCTGTGGTTATCGAAGCGGCGGTTCAGCGGGCCGGTATAACAAAGGATGACGTGAATGAAGTGATTATGGGGATGGTGCTTCCGTGCGGCTATGGGCAGAATCCTGCCAGACAGGCTGCCGTTAAAGCTGCGATGCCGTATTCGGTAGAATGCATTACCGTGAATAAGGTTTGCGGTTCGGCATTAAAAGCGGTCATGCTGGCCGCTCAGGCAGTTCAGGTGGGAGATGCCGACGTGGTGGTTGCCGGCGGCATGGAAAACATGAGCATGGCCCCGTATTATCTGGAAAAGGCACGTTTCGGATATCGTATGGGACCCGGAAAACTCGAAGATCATATGGTTCATGACGGTCTTTGGGATATTGTCAATGATTTTCATATGGGCGTTTCCAATGAAATGTGTTCGGAAAAATACGATATCAGCCGCCAGGACCAGGATGTTTATGCCGCCGAATCATACCGGCGTGCGCTTGACGCCATCCGCAGCGGCCGCTTCAAAGATGAAATCGTTCCCGTAGAAATCCGCGGGCGAAAAGGAGATCCCGTTATTTTTGACCAGGATGAATGCCCCCGGGAGACGACATATGAAGCCCTTTCAAAAATGAAACCCGCTTTTCAAAAGGATGGTAAGGGCACCGCCGGCAACGCATCCATCATCAGCGACGGCGCTGCGGCGGTGGTGGTGATGTCAAAAGACAAGGCACAGGCGTTGGGGTGCCGGATCATGGCGACTATCGGCGCCCAGGCGGCTTTTGGCATGGATATGAAATACCTTTTGGTGGCGCCGATTTGGGCCATCCCCAAATGTTTGAAAAAAGAAGGAATTTCCATCCAGGACGTGGATCTCTTTGAGATCAACGAAGCCTTCAGCGGTTCGACGGCGGCAGTGTTAAAAGAGCTCGGACTTAATCCTGCCAAGGTGAATGTGAACGGCGGCAGCGTTGCGCTGGGCCACCCTATCGGCGCCAGCGGATGCAGGGTTCTCGTGACGCTGTTGTATGAAATGGCGCGGCGGGACAACAAGATCGGAGTTGCCTCCCTGTGTCTCGGGGGCGGTGAGGGTGTAGCCATGGTGGTAAAAAGATAAGGAGACCTTTGCAAAACGCACCTTTTTGCCCAATTTCTACGTCAGGCTCAAATTTTAATCCTCAAAATACTATATGTATTCCTGTGGTTAAAATTTTCGCCTTCCTTGAACTTGAACAAAAATGAGCATTTTTCAAAGGTCTCAAAAGGAGACGGATATGAATATCAAAACATTCGGTGTGGTGGGCGCCGGCCAGATGGGAAACGGTATTGCTCAGGTCGCTGCGGTAAGCGGCTTTGAAGTCGTCATGAACGATATCAAGACGGAGTTTGTGGAACATGGTTTTGCATCCATAAAGAAGAATTTAAAGCGAAGCGTCGAAAAAGGCAAAATGACGGATGAAGAAATGGATGTTATCCTTGGAAGGGTGAGAACCAGTACAGACATCAAGGATATGGCGTCTGCGGATGTGGTTGTAGAGGCTGCCACCGAGAGCGAACCGATCAAATTTCAGATATTCAAGGATCTGGATCGAATTTGTGAATCCCATGTGATTCTGGCCACCAATACGTCTTCCATTCCCATCGGACGGATTGCATCCCATACCAACCGTCCGGATAAAATTATCGGGATGCATTTTATGAATCCGGTTCCGGTGATGAAGCTGATTGAAATCATCCGGGGACTGGAGACATCGGACGAGACCTTTAACATCATCTGGGATCTGTCTTTAAAGCTCGGTAAGACACCGGCTCAGGCAAATGACTTTCCCGGCTTTATTATCAATCGAATTCTCATGCCCATGATCAACGAGGCTGCGTATTGCCTGTATCATGGTGTGGGATCCCGGGAAGACATCGATACGGTCATGAAGCTGGGTGCAAATCATCCCATGGGCCCCTTGGCGCTGGCGGATCTCATCGGACTGGATACTTGTCTTGCGATTATGAATACGCTTTTCGACGGATTTAAAGATTCAAAATATCGCCCTTGTCCGCTGCTCAAAAAATATGTGGAGGCCGGTCGGTTGGGGAGAAAGACCGGACGGGGGTTTTATGAATACAAATAAGGAGGAGGCATTATGGCCGGTAAAAAAGCCGGAGCCGTTGTTCCGGTGGGGAAGAAGATAAAACAGGTGCGATTAAAAAAGAAGATGCCCCTTGACCGTGTCGCCAACGAAACCGGTTTTTCAACCGAGTATTTGAAAAAAGTGGAAAGCGGTAAAAAAATACCGCCGGTGGGGGCGCTGTTGCAGATTGCGCGAGCGCTGGAAATCGATTCCGGTTTTTTTCTGAAAGAACAGGAATCAAACTTGAGAAATCGTATCAAGGCATATACCAAACGCACCGAAAATTATGCATATACGACCCTTACACCGGGGGCTGAAAACAAACATTTGAAGGCGTTCAAGGTGGCCATCGAACCCATGACGGATCATAAAGGCGTGGGGTATCAGCACGAAGGAGAAGAGTTTGTTTATGTACTGTCCGGAGAGATCGAGGTGATTGTCGGAGATCACGTGAACACACTCGATGCCGGAGAATCGCTGCACTTTAATTCCGGAATTCGTCACAAGCTAAGGAATATCGGAGACGAAAAAGCAGAGCTTGTGGTGGTCATTTATGGACATTAGAAGCCATCTCAAAAAAGTCTTTTCGTCCGATATCGGCGTTGAGTCCTCGAATCAAGTCCTCGACATACTTGAGTATGCCTGTGGGTTGATTCTCGGCTTCGCCTTGATCTCGACCGAAAATCCTAATTTTGAGATGACTTCCGGAGACGGAGAGGGACCTATTTATGTCGTTTGCGCTGACGGATGAACAGATCATGATTCAGACCATGGCCCGGGAGTTTTCACGAAAAGTAGTGGCCCAAACCGCCGCGGAACGGGATCGGACCAAAGAATTTCCATCCGAAAATCTAAAGAAGATGGGAGAATTGGGATTAATGGGGATGATGGTCCCGTTTGAGTACGAAGGATCCGGAGCAGACACGGTCAGCTATGTACTCGCGCTTTCGGAAATTGCCTACTCCTGTGCGTCTACCGCGGTAGTGATGTCGGTTCACAATTCCATTGTTTGTGAAACCATTTACCGCCTGGGGACCGAGGATCAAAGGAATAGATTTTTAAAACCGCTTGCATCAGGAGATATCATCGGCGCCTTTGCCATGACAGAACCCCACGCAGGATCCGATCCGGTCAGGCAGTCGACTACGGCGGTACGAAAAGGGAATGAATATATCATCAATGGGACAAAACGGTTCATCACATCGGGTAAAAATGCCGGGCTGGTCATCGTCACCGCAGTGACCGATGAAGCAAAACGACATCATGGGATCAGCGCATTTATCGTTGAGAAAGGCATGCCCGGACTTCAGGTGGGCCACGAAGAAGATAAGATGGGGCTTCGGGCTTCCGATACAACGGATTTGATTTTTAACAATTGCAAGGTCCCTGTTGAGAACCTGCTGGGAGAAGAAGGGGACGGATTTAAGATCGCCATGAAAGCCCTGGACGGCGGACGCATCGGTATTGCAGCCCAGTCGCTGGGTGTTGCACAGGCGGCATTTGATGCGTCTTTAAAGTATGCTAAAAAAAGAGAACAGTTCGGGCAGCCGATTTCAAAATTCCAGGGGCTGCGTTGGATTCTGGCAGATATGGCCATGGAGATAGAGGCGGCCAGACAATTGATGCTTTCCGCTGCGGCCATGAAAGACAGGGGTGAAAAGTTTACCATACAAGCTTCCATGGCCAAGCTGTTTGCCTCCGAGATGGTCAACCGGGTAACGGCAAAAGCGCTTCAGATGCACGGCGGATATGGATTTATCAAAGAATATCCGGTTGAACGTTTTTATCGAGACGCCCGTGTGTTTACCATCTATGAAGGCACTTCCGAGATTCAGAGAGTCGTGATTTCCAATCATATTTTAAAGGACAAACGCCGTCCGCATCACGGATCGTAAACATCATATCCCTCAAATAGTTGATTCAGAAATCGGAGTTCGGATCTTCATCGAAAACGGATATAAGAATTCTTTTCCGTCTTAAGAATCTTGAAAAATTTTTGCCGCCAGATCGATATTTTCCGGACAGAAAACAAAAAGACATTTCTCATCAGGAGATGAAACTGTTCCGTAAACATAGTTGATGTTGATGCCTTCTTCTCCGAATTTATTGGCAATGGCGGCAAGGGCACCCGGTTTATTTTCAAGCTCGAGGGTCATCACCGGCATAATATCGAAAAGATAATCGTTTTTTGATAAAAGATCGATCGCCTTATCGGTCTGATCAACGAGCATGCGGATCAAAGCAAACTGGGCCGAATCCTTTCTCATGGAATTGTAGCTGGCCACCGACGCGATCCGTTTGAGTGATTTCCCCCTGCCTTCAAAGAGATTCTGGACATAACTGGAAGCATCCTGAATGGTAAGGGCGTCAATGTTGATGCTTTCGTTTGAAAACAGGGATGCCAATTTTCCCAGCTCACCGGGAATATTTTTCAAAAAAAGCGATATTTCGGTTCTGACCATGATATGCACCTGCTTTGCAAGGTGAAACCTTTGTAAAACGCC
>CAZQAF010000115.1:0-3437 GCA_964591175.1 uncultured Desulfobacteraceae bacterium
TCGGAAGTCTGAGATCGGAATTCGGAGATCAGACGACGGACGACAGATGACAGAAATTAGGAAAGAGGAAGTAGGCCAGAGGTCAGAAGTTAGAGGTCAGAAATCTAAGGATAGAGGACGAGTTATCGGTCATCCGTCGCTCGTCGTCTGTCATTTGGCTTCATTCGTCCATCTTCCTAGCGAAGCGGTCGTCCGTCTTCCATCGGTAATGATAGCGAAGTGGCATCATTACGCTTTTTCCACAGGTTTCAGAATGATCCGGCAATCGGCCACGGTGGCGCCTTTTTCCTGTTCATGAATCATCAGCGGATTAATATCCAATTCACTGATTTCCGGATGATTCATGACCATATCGGACAAGCGGACCAATGCCTTTTCAATGGCTTCGAGATCCGACTTGGGTTTTCCTCTAAACCCTTCGAAAAGCCGGGTCCCTTTGATTTCATGCATCATACGTCGGGCTTCGTTTCGGTCGATGGGCGCCAGGCGAAAGACGACGTCCGCAAAAACCTCGACATAGATGCCGCCCAGTCCGAACATCAGCAAAGGACCGAAAATCGGATAACGATTCATTCCCAGAATGGTTTCAGTGCCCGGCAGGGCCATTTTTTGAACCAGTACACCGTCAATGACCGCATCCGGGTTAAATTTGGCAGCCTGATCGACGATTTGGCCGAAAGCGCTTTTAACTTCCTGTTCATCCTTTAATCCCACCAGCACTCCGCCGGCGTCGGATTTGTGAAGAATCTGGGGCGATACGATTTTCATCACCACCGGGAAAGTCATTTCTTTTGCAATGTCAACGGCTTCAGCTTCGTTTTTGGCGAGTTTCGTCGGCAGTACACGAAACCCGTAGCACTCGAGCAAACCGGTCCCGTCCAGTTCGCCCAAATGCGTTTTTCCTGCCGCAAGACTCGATTGAATGATGGTTTCGGCGCTATGGGTATCGTGCTTGAAATCAAACAGCGGCAAAAAGCGCCGGTTGGTCCATCGGGCGTATTCATAAAGGGCGCCGAAGGCTTTGGCCGCATCTTCCGGAAAATTAAAAACAGGATATCCATGCTCCTGCAGGTATTTCACGCCCGGGGAGACATCGATGATCCCCATAAAGCAGGAGAGGATGGGTTTGTTGGACCCCCTGGCAACCCTTACAATGGCTTCTGCCGTGTCCAGGGCATTGGTCATGGACTGGGGGGTCAGGATTACCAGCGCGCCGTCGACGTCTTCGTCCCGGATGACGGCTGAGAGCGCATTTTCATAGCGGTCATAAGCGGCATCACCAATGACATCCACCGGGTTCTGAAGGTTTGCGGTTTCGGGCAGGTGGCGTTGCAAGGTCTTGATGGTTTCCGTGCTGAATCGGGCCAGTTTCAAACCGGATGAGACCGTCATATCGGTGGCCACAATTCCGGGGCCACCGGCATTGGTAACAATGGCCACCCGGTTGCCCCGGGGCATTTTTCGTTTCAATTTGCCCAAGGCGCTTTCCTCTTTATATGCAAAGGCGTCCGCAAAGTCGAATAGCTCATGGATGGATTCTGCGCGAATGATACCGCTCTGTTTGAATATGGCATCATATACCGCCTCTGATCCGGCCAGCGATCCCGTATGGGAAGCGGCGGCCCGGGCACCGGCCGTCGTTCTGCCGGACTTGATGACCAGTATGGGCGTGCGCCGGTATCCGGAGGTGATGGCCCGGGCGGTTTCAATAAATTCAGGACCTCTGCGAAGCTCTTCCAGATAAATCATAATGACTTCGGTGTTGGGATCTTCGTGCAAATAGAGCAACAGATCCAGTTCATCCACATCCGCCTTGTTGCCGATGGAAATAAATTTGGAAAAACCGAAATCCCGGTCTGCTGCAAAATCCAGCACCGCCGTGCACAATGCACCGCTTTGTGAGATGAATGAAATTTTACCCGGCGCCGGCATCCGTGCGGAAAAGCTGGCATTTAATCTTATGTCAGGCAACGGGTTGATCACCCCCAGGCAGTTCGGACCTACCACACGGATACCGGCCTGCCTGCAGATGGATACGATGCGTTTTTCCAATTCAATTCCTTCGCCGCCGACTTCGCGAAACCCGGCCGAGACAATGACAATGCTTTTCACGCCCGTTTCCGCAGCCTCTTCCACGGCTTTAAGGGCAACCTGCGGGGGCAGAATAATCATGGCGAGATCCACGGGGTCTGGGATCTCTTTTATTGTCGGGTAAGCGCGGACGCATAAAATCGATTTTGCGTGGGGATTGACCGGATAGAGCGTACCTGTATAACCCCCGCGCAAAATATTGGCAAATATGTCATGACCGACTTTCCCCGGCGTCGCGGAAGCGCCGATAACCGCCACGGATTCCGGAGAGAAGATGGGATCTAACGCGTGCATCGTCTGTTTCCTTGCTACATAGTGTTATGATTAATGTTTCATAAAATAGGAGGGATGGATTCTAATCGTGAAATAAAATATCAGACAGGATTTACAGGATTGTCCGGATTGAAGGGTCTTACCGCAGGAATCCGGAATCTTTCTGATCGGCCGAAGGGATTTCAATCGCCGCAGGCGATAAAGTTTCCATGAATCCTGTAAATCCTGTCAAAAAATAAATTGAAGACCGACTCCATTCGACACCCGGTTCACGGATCGTACACAATATTACGGTGAATACGTCATCGTAATGATGATAAGCGCATTTAGGCACCGCCCGGCGTTAAGGAGCCGCCTCTGGCGACAAAGCCCTGGGTCCCCAAACCGGTGGCCGACGAAGTCCCGGCGATTTGAGAAAGATACGTATCTCCGAGTTTCTCGATGTGGTCGTTGGTATTGTCGAAGTAGTTGAAATGTAGCTGTTCTTCATCGATAATCGCTTCAAAAATCTTCACGCTGGTGCTGTCGCCGTTTTCCCTGCACACCAGGAGAAATTGGTTGTAGGCATCGATGGTATCGTCCTCCAGCTTTGCGTCAAATGAAAATACCGTCTGGATTTTTTGGCCTTTGGCTGTTTTTCCGGCAGGCTCTGTGGTGGGCTCTCCGCCCAATTCCTTGATTCGCTCGGCAAACATCTCGGCGTGGCGCATCTCATCGATGGCGATGAGCTTGATTTTTCCGGCCAATTCGCCGAAATCCATGTCATCCAAATTATAATGCTGGTTCATGTACTGGGTAATGGCTTTCAGCTCCATGCTGCGCGCCTTGTTCAAGACTTCAATGACCTTCTTTCTCCTTTGTTCTTTGGTCTGTTGCGCCATGAAATACCTCCTTTTGAGCGTAAAATTTCCATTATTTGCGGTTTTCAAAGAAGTTACGGACTAAAAATTCGTTAGGTATGATAACTCGCGGCCATTTAAAAGATCGTTTTTCGGTAAGTTTGACAATCTAAAATAATCATTAGCACATTTTGTTTGCAAATCGCAAATATTTTGCGTTTAAATAAAGAAAAG
>CAZQAF010000115.1:3537-8808 GCA_964591175.1 uncultured Desulfobacteraceae bacterium
GGGAGGTCAAAATGATAACTGCAGAAGAAGTTTTAAAAGAAAAAAATAGGGAGATGATTTGTATTCCTTCTGACAGGACCATCCGTGAGGCCGTGATACTGATGAACGAGCAGAATATCGGGGCGGTACTGGTCCAAAAAGAAGGCCAAATTGTCGGAATTTGGACGGAAAGAGACCTGCTGCACAACATGAACCTGCCGGATTTCGATCCGGATACGGCGCTTGTGGCCGACTATATGGCCGCTCCCCTATACACCGCGCCGCATACCGCATCCATTCTCAAGATCAATGAAATGTTTTTAGGCTTGTTTATCCGTCATATCCTGGTGGAAAAACACGGCGAATATATCGGTCTTCTTTCCATCGGGGATGTGTTAAGGGCCAGCCTGGTCGTCCAGGATCTTCACATTAAAGAGTTGAATGCCATCGGCAACTGGGAATATTATGAGCACTGGGGATGGCCTCGTAAGAAGAAATAAGTTAGTGACCATATTTATGGATGGACACAAGTCAGGTCCCTATGGGTGCCCATTTCATCACTTGACAATTGAGGATTCGATTGTTTAAGATGATTTAATAGATTGCCCCATACTTGATCGAACCCCCTGTTTTTGGGTCAAAAATTCGAATTTCGATATTCGATCTTCGGATTTTGCTGAACATCGCTTGGCGGAGAACACATGCATCCTGTTACGATTGCCGGAACGTTATCTCCATGGAAACCGGCTGTTTTCAGCCTGGTTATCTATGGGATATTGATTCTCATACTGGTAGCCGCTCTTTTTTTTATCGCTTCATGGCTCGGGGAAAAGAAAAGCAACCCCGAAAAATTAAGACCTTATGAAAGTGGGATCATTCCAACAGGTACCGCCCGCCTTCATTACCCCATACCTTTTTTTCTCGTCGCGGTCTTTTTTCTCATCTTTGACGTGGAAGGCGCCTTTATTTTCTCCTGGGGCATTTCCTGCAAAGGACTCGGTTGGCCGGGATGGCTGCAAATCTCTTTTTTCATCATTATGCTGCTCATAGGCCTTGTTTATATCTGGCGAAAGGGAGGACTTGATTGGGGACCGACGCGAACAAGAGATTAAACCGCCTCGAAAAATACCTCGATCCGTTCATCAACTGGGCCCGGTCGATGAGCCTGTGGCCGATGTTTTTCGGACTTTCATGCTGTTTTGTCGAAGAAGCTGCAGTGTTCACTCCCCGTTACGATATCGCCCGTTTTGGCGCCGAAGTATTGCGGGCTTCACCCAGACAGGCTGATCTTTTGATTATCTCCGGAACCGTGTTCAAAAAGATCGCTCCGGTGGTGCTGAGGCTCTACGAACAGATGGCGGAACCCAAATGGGTCATGTCCATGGGATCCTGCTCCAACACCGGCGGTATGTATGATGCCTACAGCGTGGTGCAGGGCGTCAACCAGATCCTGCCGGTCGATGTTTACATCCCGGGATGTCCCCCACGGCCGGAGGCGATTCTCCAGGGACTTGTTCTATTACAAAAAAAGATTCTCTCGGAACGACCTACCCGTCCCATCCTGCATTTTACCGGCGGGACCCAGGGGTCCCAGGTACCGGTCCTCTTGGACGGACAAACCAAATCCCGTGATCCCAGGGGCCCGGGAATGGCGGGGACCGCAATTCGAGGGTCGTCATCGACACCTTCTAAGTTTTTTGAAAGCCGTACCGATCTTATGTGGACGCCGCCGGCTGCCCGGATTGAAATCAGCGAAACGGACAAGGGCCTGGCTGATATTCTAAAAGCGAGATTCGGAGACGTCATCGAGCAGGTTCCGAAAACCTCGGATATGCCGACATTTCATGTCAAAGAAGACGGGCTGAAAAAGATACTTCGCTTTCTCAAAACCGAAGCAACGCCACGTTTCCGGCGCCTGGAAGATGTGACGGCCGTCGATGAGTCCGCTCGCAGGCCGGGACAAAGCTATCCCGATTACTCGCTGGTTTACAGCCTGATGTCCTTTGAACCGGCGGGCCGGCTGCGCTTGAAAGTGCCCCTGTGGGGTGACGATCCCGTCACCCGCAGCATCACCGATATCTGGCCGTCTGCCAGGTGGTATGAACGGGAAGTTTTTGACATGTTCGGCATCCGTTTCGACGGCCATGAAAACCTTCGACGGATTCTCATGCCCCACGACTGGAAAGGACACCCCCTTCGGAAAACGCATCCCGGCAGAGCCACGGAAATGGCCCCCTATACCCGTGATGACGCGGAAAAACGCCAGCCCCTGGACGGTGGTGTTTATGTAAGAAGATCGGACACGGAAGAAGAACTGGTGCTGAATATCGGACCGCACCATGTGAGCACCCATGGCCTGATCCGCTTTATCGTTGCCTTGAGGGGCGAAGAAATCGTCGATATGGATATGGATATCGGCTATCATCACCGGGCTGCCGAGAAGATCGGTGAACGCCAAACCTGGCAGCAGTTCATTCCCTACACGGATCGTGTGGACTACCTGGCCGGCGCAGCCAACAATCTTCCGTATGTCATGGCCGTCGAGACCCTGGCCGGCATCAAGGTGCCGGACCGGGCCCAGTACATCCGTGTGATGTTGAGCGAACTTTTCCGGTTGAACAATCATCTGGTCTATTTCGGTACATTTGCCCATGACGTGGGCGCCATGACGCCCACTTTCTATACCTTCCGGGAACGGGAATTGATTCTCGATATCGTCGAACTGATCACCGGCGGCCGGCTGCATCCTTCCTGGTTTCGTTTGGGCGGTGTTGCCGCCGATCTCCCCGAGGGATGGAAAGCAGCTGTGGATGCATTTGTCGATATTTTTCCTTCCCGCCTCAAAGAGTATGAGTCGCTCATTACCAAAAACGCCATTTTCAGGGCCAGGACCCGGGGCGTCGGCCGGATTTCTTTGGACGATGCCATGGATTGGGGGGTCAGCGGTCCCAATTTACGCGCCTGCGGCCTGGCATGGGATCTGCGGAAAAAGTTTCCGTATTCCGGATACGAGTCCTTTGAGTTCGATATTCCCACCGCTACGGACGGGGATTGCTACGCACGGTACCTGGTTCGGGTCGAGGAGATGCGCCAAAGCCTGAATATCATTAAACAGGCTGCGGAAAATATGCCGGCGGGACGCTATATTACCGATGATTACCGCTATGTGATTCCCAAAAGAAAAGACATGCTCGAAGATATCGAAAGTTTGATTCATCACTTTGTCAATGTGACCCGGGGCCCTAAAATCCCGAAGGGGGAGGCGTATGCGTCCTGTGAGATTCCGCGGGGAGAGCAGGGATACTACGTGGTCAGCGACGGGCTGGGATATGCATATCGCATGCGGATACGGGCGCCCGGCTTTGCCAATGTGCAGGCGCTGCCCTTGATGGCACTGGGCTGGTCCATATCCGATTTGATTGCCATCATCGGTTCCGTTGATTTTATTTTACCGGATATCGATCGTTAAATTTGAATTCCCCGCTGCCCCGAGAGACGGGATCTCCGACCAGCAGCGGGGAATTCAAATAAAAGAAAGGGCTTTTTTAAATGCTGCCCGAAGCATTAAATGCATCGCTTCAAAAGAAGATCTCGTCCGCCGAGCATCCCCGGGAGCTGGTGGTGGACGTCATGCTCGATCTTCAGGATCATTACGGCTACCTGAGTGACGAAGCCCTGGAAGCGGCGGCGTCTTTACTGGACTTGACGCCCCTTGAAGTGGAAGAACTCGCAACGTTCTACACTTTTATCTATCGTGAACCCGTGGGAAAATATGTCATTCATGTGTGCGACAGCGTGGTTTGCTGGATGGACGGATATGAATCGATTCAAGACCATCTCTGCGCAAAGCTCGAAATAAAAATGGGGGAAACCACTGCGGACGGGTTGTTCACCCTGTTGCCGGTATGCTGCATCGGTTATTGCGACCGGTCTCCGGCCATACTCGTCAACCGAAAAGTATACGGTCCGCTGACACCTGAAACACTCGACAATATTTTGGTAGAATTGAGAACAGAGGCCGGGTAAATGTATCCTCGAGTCCTTTTTAAAAATCGAAAACCGGACCGGATCGCTTCCATGGAAGAATACCGGGCAAGCGGCGGCTATGAGGCGATGGCCCATGTTTTAAAGAACTTTTCCTACAAGGATGTCCGGAAATTGATGCTGGATGCGAATCTCCTCGGCCGGGGCGGCGCCGCATTTCCTGCAGGGCGAAAAGTAATGACCGTGGCCGATGATGCGCCTTTTCCGAGATATCTCGTGTGCAATGCCGATGAAATGGAGCCGGGGACGTTCAAGGACCGCGTAATGATCCATGCGGATCCCCACATGCTCATCGAGGGGATGATCATCGAAGGATATTCGGCACGGGCGGAAAAAGGGATTATTTTTATCCGGCCCGAATATGAGAGCGCCGCCCGGATACTTGACCGGGAGATCGAGAAAGCCACAGCAGCGGGCTACCTGGGGAACAATATTTTAGACAGCGGTTATGACTTCGATCTCGTGGTGCATCGAAGCGGGGGGCGGTATATCTGCGGAGAGGTGACCGCGCAGCTCAATGCCCTTGAAGGCAAACGGCCGAACCCCAAGCAACCCCCTCCGTATGCTACGGAAAAAGGACTCTGGGGCCAGCCCACCGTGATTCAAAATGTGGAGACTTTGGTCTGTATACCGCATATCATCCGCAACGGCGCCGAGTGGTTCCGGAACCTGGCCCTGACCGAAACCGGCGCCGGGACCAAAATTTTCTGTGTCAGCGGCAAGGTCAACCGGCCCGGATGCTATGAACTTCCCATGGGAATCCGTCTGAGCGACATCATCGAAACCCATGCCGGCGGCATGCGGGAGGGGGCGCAATTTAAAGCCTGCCTGCCCGGCGGGGCTTCAACGGCATTTTTAACGCCTGAATTCTATGATATCGAGATGGATTTCGAAACATTGAAAAAAGCCGGACACCGGCTGGGCACCGGTGCAATCATGGTTTTTGATCACAGGACCTGCCTGGTTGCCGCCACGTTGAATCTGACCGAGTTTTTCGCCCGGGAGTCCTGCGGATGGTGTACGCCCTGCCGGGAAGGTTTCCCATACCTTCGCGATCTGCTTTGGCGCATCGAAAACGGACAAGGTAAGGAAGAATATGTTTCGACCATCAAACAGATGTGCCATCACCTGTGGAATGCATACTGTGCCTTTGCACCCGGCGGGATTGCACCGATAGAGAGCCTTCTGACCTATTTTAAAGATGAAGTGGATGCGCACATTCGGGAGAAGAGATGTCCGTTTAAGTAG
>CAZQAF010000116.1:0-8325 GCA_964591175.1 uncultured Desulfobacteraceae bacterium
GTTTTTTTCCGATTCTAAAATGTAAGTGTAATAGAAATTCATCCGCCTTCGCTATAGCTTCGTCGCAATGCATCCGCCTTCGCTACAAGCTTCCGCCTGCGTCAAGACTACGGCGTGACAAGCCAGCGCGATAGATCCGCCTTCATTGGCTATTCGGAGCAATAGATACGCCTTTATTGATATTTAGGCGTTGTAAATCCGACTTCATTCGGGAAGTTGCGATATAAAAAACTCGATTTTGTTCTATAAGTGGGGCTTTGCTAAAGTGGCGTGCCGAGCCGTAGCTTCAATTGTTCAGAGTTGATTAAGCCCGCCTTCGCTATTAGCTTCGGCGCGGCAGCCTTCGCTTATTTTACTCATTATTGAAGCGAAGGCTGGTCGGGGCGAGAGGATTTGAACCTCCGACTTCCTGCTCCCAAAGCAGGCGCGCTTCCAGGCTGCGCCACGCCCCGATGAGGAATATTTTTAACATCCTTGTACATATCATGCAAGCGGATATTTGTTTACCGGGCTTTTTCAAAAAAATCGTCGATGCCGCTTTTGATTCTCGATGCGGCGTCTGTCATCCAGCTGATATCGTTTAGATTTTTTTCATCGACCGGGTTGGTGATATATCCGATTTCGATGAGCACCGCCGGCATGTCCGCACCTTCCAACACCATCAGGGGCGCCCCTTGAATATCGGCTTTAAACTCGGGTGTCTGGTTGATGCGATTTATAATGAGTTCGGCAAGGGTTTTGCTGGCTTCCTGGTGCTTGTTTTGAATATCGGACCAGGGTGTCTGTAAAGTGCTGTGTTTCAGCGTTGGCATGGCATCCGCCTCGGACCCGAATGCGGAAGTTGAAGCTTTTTCATAATAATACAGTGAGATGCCGCCGGCTTGATGGAGAAAAGACCCGCCGGTATGGATGCTGATGAACATGTCTGCATTGAGATGATTGGCCGTGGCGGTTCGGGTCAGAAGGTCGACCCGATAGTCATCGGTTCTGGTCAGAACGACCGCATAGGTGTTTTTGAGTGCTTCCGCCAATACCCGGGCAAATTCCAGGGCAGCGGTTTTTTCCAAAGTGCCGTCCGACCCTTTGGCGCCGTTATCATAACCACCGTGCCCGGGATCCAGTACAATGATTCTTTTTTGAGTCGAAAGCGGCGATGGATCAAAGGCGGCCCTTGCAATGGCACATGGTGCGAGCAGGAAAACCCCTAAAAGGATAACCGTATGAATCTTAAAAAGAATCAACTTATAACCTTCCGTCATAACATCGGTTTTTTCTATTTGACTTGACACTTGCAAAGTTTGATATTAATGTTGAAGCTTGGCTTTTTTTTAGAATATAATAGAGTGAATGTGTTACCTTTACAAATTCCGGGCCCATTCGGACGAGCACCGAAGAACATGACGATTCCTGAATCCCGATCGATCGAATGCAATCGCCTATCGTGGTGTTAATAAAAGGATAGGTTCTTAAAAATTGCAACCATAATGTTCTTTTTATATAAGAAATTCTGTATTTATTTTTTAAACTCCTAACTGGGCGATTGTCGAGGTTGCCGCATATACAAGAAAGATGCCGTTCCGCTATAGTCAACTATGCGGGACGGCATCTGACGCAGTAGATGCGGTAAGATCGGCAATCCCGAAGGGTTTCAAATTTTAAAAATCAAAATAATTCATTAAATATAGAAGATATTTTACCCCCTTTTAAAATTTGAAACGCTCAGATTAGGAAACTGCGAGAGTGGCGGAACTGGTAGACGCACTGGACTTAGGATCCAGCTCTGGTAACAGAGTGGGAGTTCAAATCTCCCCTCTCGCACCAGCCAAAACCCATCACCCGGTGCCTGAAATGCGGAGAATTTTCAGGTACTGAATATTTAGAAAGGACCTTTATGCAAGTAACCGTAGAAGATCTCAGCAGCGTGAAAAAAATCCTGCATATCGAAGTGCCCGAAGATGAAGTGATTCGTGAATTGGACAACGCCTATAGTCATCTCAAAAAAACAGCCAAAGTCAAAGGTTTTCGTCCGGGAAAAGCCCCCCGATCCGTTCTGGTCAGGTTGTTTAAAAAAGACGTTCATGGCGACGTATCCTCGAAATTGCTTCAGGATTCATTCGTAGCGGCCCTCAAGGAAACCGATCTGAATGTCATAGGGACCCCGAAAATCGACCCGCCGCCCCTTGAAGAAAAAGGTCCGTATAAATATGATGCCGCCGTAGAGGTGAAACCCGAAATAGACGACATCGACTTCAAAGGATTGACCCTGAAAAAGGCCAAGTACCGGGTTACGGATGAAGAATTGGATGCACAGCTTCAGATGCTTCAAAAAAACCTGGCGAAACAGCAGCCCGTAACCGAAGACCGAGCTGTAAAAGAAGGTGATTTTGTATTGATCGATTACGAAGGTTTTGAGGACGGCAAGCCCTTTATTGAGACACAAAAAACAGAGAACTTTACCATGAAAATCGGCGCCGGAAGCATCTCAAAATCATTGGATGAAAAGCTGATCAATATGAAACCCGGACAAGAAAATGAGATACTGATAAATTTCCCTGAAGACCATTTCAATGCCAAACTGGCCAATCATAACATTTCATTTCATGTAACACTCAAGGAAATCAGGGAAGAAATCCTTCCTGAAATCGACGATGAATTTGCCAAAATGCTGGGGCAATATGAAACGTTGGATGTATTGAAAAAAGCCATAACCGATAATTTAAATGAAGGATATCAAAAACGTGTGGAGCAGGAACTCAACGAGCAGATCTATAAAAGCCTGATCGAAAAAACCGAATTTGAGTTGCCCGAATCGATGATAGCCTACGAGTTGGACGGCATTATCGATGAAATTGAAAAGACGATGGCTTATTATAACAGATCCATGGAAGATGAGGGACTGAACAGGGAGGCCCTTGCCGAAAAACATCGTGACACCGCGGAAAAGAAAGTGAGACGCCACCTGATCCTGGACAAGATCATTAATCAGGAAGCGTTAACGCTCTCGGATCAGGAGTTGGAGGACGGATTTTCGGAAATGGCCCTGGCGGTGAATCAGCCCGTTGAGGCCATCAAAAATTATTACCAGCAAAACCAGGACAATCTCGATTTTTTTAAACATACCTTACTTGAAAAGCAAGCCATCAAGCTTATTATTAAAAGTAGTGATGTCCAAGAAATCGAGCCGGAGCTGAGTAAAAAAACCGAGACGGACGAAGCTTAAAAGACGTCTCGAATAATCAATTTGAAATGGGAAGAAAGTGATTTTTGGTAAAATCATTCGTAAACTCAGAAAAAGCTTTATAAGGAGATAATTGGTGCCGTTAATACCTATGGTAATCGAACAAAGCAGCAGGGGCGAGCGAGCCTACGATATTTACTCGAGACTCCTCAAAGACAGGATCATATTTCTCGGAACCGCCATGAATGACGAGGTCGCGAATCTTCTGATCGCGCAACTGTTGTTCCTCGAATCCGAAGATCCTGACAAAGACATCAACTTTTATATCAATTCGCCCGGCGGTATTGTTACGGCAGGATTGGCGGTATATGATACCATGCAATACATCAAACCCGACATTGCAACCGTTTGTATCGGCCAGGCCGCCAGTATGGGTGCGCTGCTGCTAACTGCAGGAAGCAAAGGCAAACGTTATTCTCTTCCCAATTCAAGGATTTTGATCCATCAACCCATGGGCGGATTTCAAGGGCAGGCCTCGGATATCGAAATCCAGGCCAAAGAAATCCTGAGGATGAAAGAAACCTTGAACCAAATATTGGTTCATCATACCGGAAAAGATTTAGAACAAATACAAAATGATACGGATCGTGACTTTTTTATGTCCGGTATGGAGGCAAAAAAATACGGCATTATCGATCATGTTATTGAAAACAGAGATGATTTAAATAAAATAGAACAGACGGAGAAATAAAATGGCGAAAAAAGGAGATGCAAACGATAACCTTTTCTGTTCATTTTGCGGAAAGAATCAGAAAGAGGTTCAAAAATTGATTGCCGGACCCGCCGTCTATATCTGTGATGAATGTATCCAGCTATGCAGTGAGATAATCGAAGAGGAAAAAGGTAAAGACGAAAAAGATATTGATCGTCTCTTGCTTCCAAAAGAGATTAAGGACATGCTTGATGAATACGTCATTGAACAGGATGCGGCAAAAAAAATTCTCGCTGTCGCAGTTTACAACCATTACAAACGGTTGGACTCTTCGATCAGAACCGGAGATGTTGAGATCCAGAAGAGCAATATCATCCTTATCGGGCCGACCGGGTGTGGAAAAACATTGCTGGCCCAGACCCTTGCCAGATTCTTGAATGTACCCTTTACCATTGCAGACGCAACGAGCCTCACAGAGGCCGGTTATGTCGGAGAAGATGTCGAAAATATAATTCTCGCCCTCTTGCAGAATGCGGATTATGACGTCGAAAAGGCAAAACGCGGCATTGTATACATTGATGAAATCGACAAAATTGCACGCAAGTCCGACAACCCCTCCATTACCCGGGATGTATCGGGAGAAGGCGTTCAACAAGCATTATTGAAGATTATTGAAGGCACCACCGCCAGTGTTCCGCCAAAAGGAGGCCGAAAGCATCCCCAGCAGGATTTTGTGAAAGTCGATACATCCAACATCCTGTTTATCTGCGGCGGAACCTTTAACGGACTGGATCAGATCATCCAGCAGCGGCGGGGTTCCAAAGTCATGGGTTTTGGGGCCAACATCATCAAACAGGAAGAAAAAAAGATTGGTGAAATCCTCAAAATGGTTCTGCCCGAAGACCTGATAAAATATGGTTTGATTCCTGAATTCTTAGGGCGTCTTCCTGTTATCGCAACCCTTGGTGAATTGAATGTGCCGGCATTGATCCGGATATTGCAAGAGCCGAAAAACGCCTTGATAAAACAGTATAAAAAACTCATGGAGATGGAAGGAATTAATTTAAGACTAACGGATAGCGCACTCTCGGCCATTGCCGAATTGGCCATGCAACGCAAATCCGGCGCCAGGGGGCTTCGCGCCATCATGGAAAAATGTATGCTCGATGTCATGTACGAGATTCCTTCCATGGAAAATGTCAAGGAATGTGTCATCGGAGAAGATACGGTACTGAATCAGGAAGATCCGATTTTGTTATTTGAACAACCCCGGAAAAAAGCCCAAGACGGATAAATGGGGGTATAAACGTTTATTATGATAAGTTTACAGAAATTTTTCAAAGATGACAATCCTGAATCGTCGAAGCTTTTGCTTCCCCTTTTGCCATTAAGGGATATTGTGGTTTTTCCTCACATGGTCGCGCCGCTTTTTGTGGGACGTTCGAAATCGGTAAACGCGCTTACGGAGGCAATGAACCATGACAAAAGGGTATTTCTTTCCACCCAGAAAAAGGCAGGAATCGACAATCCCGGTGAAAAAGATATCAGTAAAATTGGAACCATTGCCAGCGTCCTGCAACTGCTCAGGCTGCCCGATGGAACGGTAAAAGCTCTGGTAGAAGGGAAAAACAGAGCTTCTATCGAGCAGTTTGTACCGAACAAAGACTTTTTTCAGGTGGAGTTGGAACTCATCGCCGAAACAGGTGTCTCGCATGCAGAAGGCGAGGCATTGGTCAGGGCGATAACGAAAAGCTTTGACGAATACGCCAAAATTAACAAAAGCCTGTCCAAAGATCTTTTGAAAAGTGTTTCCAGCATCACGGACCCTTCGAAACTGGTCGATACAATGGCCGCTCACTTTGCATTTAAAAATGAAGACAAGCAGCAGCTGTTGGAAACGATTTCCCTGGAAAAGCGGCTGTCCCTCCTTCTGAGCCTGATTAAGATGGAAATCGATATTTTCAAAATGGACCAGCGGATAAAATCCCGCGTCAAAGAACAGATGGAAAAAACACAAAAGAATTACTATCTGAATGAACAGATGCGGGCCATCAAAAAAGAAATCGGTACTGAAGATGATCACAGCGATGAGCTCAAAGATCTCGAAAAGCGAATCAAACGCAAAAAGATGCCCAAGGAAGCTGCCGCAAAAGTCAGGCATGAATTTAGAAAGCTCAAGATGATGACGCCCATGTCCGCCGAGGCGACGGTGGTTCGAGGGTATATCGACTGGCTCATCAGTCTTCCGTGGTTCGAGCGAAGTCATGTACGCAAAGATCTTGAAGAGGCGGATAGAATACTGGAAGAAGATCATTATGGCCTGAAAAAACCAAAAGAACGCATCCTGGAATATCTTGCCGTTCAGAGCTTGATGAAAAAGATTCGGGGGCCGATACTTTGTTTTGTGGGACCGCCGGGGGTCGGCAAAACCTCTTTGGCCAAATCTGTTGCCAGAGCAACAGGAAGGAAATTCGTACGCCTTTCCCTGGGCGGCGTCAGAGACGAGGCCGAAATCAGGGGGCACCGGCGCACCTACATTGGGGCAATGCCCGGCAAAATCATACAATCTTTGAAAAAAGTCGGGGTCAATAACCCGGTGTTTTGTCTTGATGAAGTCGATAAAATGAGTATGGATTTCCGCGGTGATCCTTCGGCCGCCCTTCTGGAAGTGCTTGATCCGGAACAAAATTACAGCTTCAACGACCACTACCTGGATGTTGATTACGATCTTTCGGATATCCTTTTCATAACAACGGCCAATACGCTGCCCGAGATCCCCCTGCCGTTGCAGGATAGAATGGAAATTATACGCCTTCCCGGGTATTCGGAATATGAAAAATATCACATCGCAAACGACTTTTTGATCTCTAAACAAATCAAAATGAACGGGCTGGAAGGTCATAAGGTTGGATTTAGCAAAAATGGGATACTGATGATAATCCGCCGTTATACCAGGGAATCGGGTGTTAGAAATCTTGAACGCGAAATATCTTCGATTTGCCGCAAAGTCGCAAGAGAAATTGTAAAAAATAAAAAATCCAAGTCATTTAAAATTACGGCAAATTCAGTACAGAAATATTTGGGTCCCCCGACGTATAAGGAGAGCCAGATAGAAGAAAAAGACCAGATCGGCATAGTCACAGGCCTTGCATGGACCCAGGTGGGTGGCGAACTGCTCTGTATTGAAACCTTGATTCTGCCGGGCAGAGGGAAACTGCTTACAACCGGCAAACTGGGAGATGTCATGCAAGAGTCTGCCCAGGCAGCGGTCAGTTATGTTCGGTCACGAGCAGAAAACCTTTCTATAAATCCCAAGTTTTACAAGCAAAACGATATTCATATCCATATACCCGAAGGTGCGATTCCAAAAGATGGACCATCTGCAGGAATTACAATGTGTACCTCTTTGGTGTCCGCGTTGACAAAGCGGCCGGTACGTCACGATATCGCCATGACCGGTGAAATAACATTGCGGGGCCGGGTGTTGGCGATCGGCGGAATAAAAGAAAAAATTTTGGCTGCCCACAGAGGCGGCATCAAAAAGGTCGTTATTCCCAAAGAAAATGAAAAGAACTTAAAGGATATACCGTCCAAAGTTTTAAAAGAAATCAAGATTGTTTTTGTTGACCACATGGATGAAGTCCTGCCACATGCATTGATTCTGGAATCAGGGGGTACGCATTTTAGAGGACACGATATTCCATTTGAGATGATGGGCGAGAAAATGGACGATAAGTTGGATAAAGACCAGAGATCCGCTTTGATATAAATCAGTTTGTCCGAAGTGGTTTCAAAACCTTCAATCGGGCTTAAGGTCCCCCGCTAAAACATAGCGGGATAAAAAGGCGGACTGTGGCGGCCAACCGCCCCGATTAAAAAAATCGGGACAAGCATCCATATCGGGAATATTTCGAGGATTGGCCGGTTCAGTCCAACACAGCTTGTCCCGTCGTAGCTATCGCGAAGATGGAAGATTGAGACCAACGGGAGCTCTTTAAAACCACTTCTAAGGAAAAACCCTTCTTAAAGCTTATTTAAGGCTTGACTTCATAATTTTAAATTGTTAGCAGTTAGCTCCTTTTTGAGACCAACATTCAAATTCAGCCGCGAGACCAAGGTCTTGCCGCAGTTATTCGGGCGGGTAGCTCAGTTGGGAGAGCATCGGCCTTACAAGCCGAGGGTCACAGGTTCGAGCCCTGTTCCGCCCACCATTTTGATTGACTATCTGAAAACGAATTGATAAAAGGTAAACCGAGCGTTTCAAATTACTAACGCTTTGGGGGTGTAGCTCAGCTCTGGTTAGAGCGTCCCGTCTGGCTTGACGGGAAGATCGCGGGAGTTAAGTTATATTCCAAGCAACTTTTTATTAAATATCAACCACTTTGGGGGTGTAGCTCAGCTCTGGTTAGAGCGTCCCGTCTGGCTTGACGGGAAG
>CAZQAF010000117.1:0-4015 GCA_964591175.1 uncultured Desulfobacteraceae bacterium
ACCTAATAATTTCAAACGCGCTTCTTTCCTGTTTCACCTCCTTTCCCCGTGCAGCATTACCCGATAACGCCATCGGGACCCATAGGGCGGCATCATTTGCCTTTTCCGCCGCGAAAAAACATGGGCACAAAATTACTCAACTCCCTAACAGTCTACTATTGGATTGTCAAGCATCTTTTTATTTGATTCTAATTTCTCAGAATCAGAAAAAAGACGATATTGTCGTATATCATGGCTTTTCATTATTCTGATGTCAAGCGAAATTATATATAAATTATATATAATTTTATGAAATTAGCACATATTGTATCTTTTTTTATGCCGAATTGCCATATCTTGTACATACATTTGACAAAATTTTATGTAATTTCCGTCTGTTCGATTATAAAAGCTCCTGAAGGACCTTAAAAAAACAATATCAGATATAAATGACATCGCTTTGATAAATGTATTTGACTTTTATATCAATATCTTCTAATGCAATCTTTAAATGCGGCCAAAGTATGTATTTAAAACCGGACAACGTTACAGGAGGTGGTGGAATGAGAAAGCGTTTTATTTTTCTATGCGTTATAAGCCTGATTGTTGCCAGTGCGTCTCCCATTTTTGCCGGCGGAATTGAAAACAAGACCAACTGGAGCGCGGAATGGGTGCGCACACTCAACAGAAACAGTGCAACCGATTCCGCAGACGCCGTGTCATATAACCCGGCCGGGGTTATGAAAATGAACGACGGCCTTTATTTAAATGTCAGCGGCCAGTATGCTTTCAAAGACTACTCTAATACCGAGCCCAATACATTCCCATATACCGGGATTAAGCATTCGACGGATGAGCCGGATTTTGTGCCCAGTTTATTTGCGCTTTACAAAAATGACAAGTGGGCAGCCTATGGCGCCGTCACCATTGTTGTGGCCGGTGGAAAGGTGGAATATGATAATGGAACTTATACGACCGCCAGGCTCGGTTATGGCTTAATATACACCGGCGGTTTAGGAGGAACCCTTGCATCTCAGTATCTCGACGGTAAATCTTATTTTATCGGATATACGATCGGTGGCGCATACAAAATCAATGATATAATGTCCGTTTCTTTAGGCGCAAGATATGTGGATGCATCCAGAGATTTTTCAGGATATGCCAAACTCAATGGCACGGTTCTGGGCAACATAACGCCTTCCGTTGACTACGAGGAAACCGGTGACGGCTGGGGGGGCATTATCGGTATCAACCTGACGCCCATCGAAAAACTCAATATCGGGCTTCGATTCGAAACCAAAACCAGCATCGAACTGGAAACCCACGTAAATAATGATACTGTACCCGGCGGCCTTCCCGGGCTTACAAACGGCGCCAAGAGAAACAGAGACCTTCCGGCCCTTCTGGGTGTTGGCGTCTCTTACAAATTTACGCCAAAACTCAGGGTTGAAACGGATCTTACCTATTATTTCAACCAAAATGCGGGCTGGGACAACAATCCCGTGACCGCAGCAGATGAAACGGTAAAAGACGACGGGTACGACATCGGTATTGCCTGCGAATACACCATCAATCCCCAATGGAAGGCCAGCGTGGGATACATGTACACCTTTGTGGGCATCGACCCCAACAACATGTCCATCGAAACCCCGGAACTGGACGCCAATACCATTGCCGGCGGCGTTGCGTTTAACCCCACGCCCAATTGGGGGATCAATCTCGGCGTCCTCAAAACATTCTATAAAGACGCCGAAACAAGCAACGGCATCAAATTCGAAAAAGACGTCGTTATTGTTGCATTGGGAGTTCAATACAAGTTTTTTTAAGATAAAATCGTTGCACGATATTATTTAAAAAAAGGGGGCCGGTTATTAAACCGGCCCTTTTGTGTTATGATGTAACGGTATTCACTCCTGGCTCGTTAAAACCCGCTCTTTCCTATTTTCTCTTTTCTCTTTCCTATTTTTTCCCCTCTGCCCTGTGCGCCATGCCCTATGCTATGTCATACAATCCTTTTGAACATCTTCTCAAGATCCTTGAAGCCAAAACGAATCCATGTGGGCCGTCCATGGGGGCAGTTTGAAGGACGATCGCACGCATCGAGTTGATCGAGCAACTCGCGAATCTCTCTGTCCGACAATCTCTCATTGGCCCGAACAGCGCCGTGGCAGGCCATGACCTCGAGACACCGGTCAAGGGCCGCATCCAGACCGGAAGTGATATCGATCTGGGCCGTCATTTCCACCATTTCAATCACCAGGGGTTTGATCGCTTTGCGTTTCAACAGCAAAGGTACCGCTTTGACCACAAAAGTATCGCCCCCGAACGGCGCTATCTCCAGCCCCAGTTCAAAAAGGCTTGGAATCAGTTTCTCGAGTATTTTCGCTTCCCGGTATCCAAGATCGATGGTTTCGGGGATCAGCAGCCGCTGGGACGGCTTTTTTTCATTATGAAACCGGTGCTTGAGTTTTTCGAAAAGGATACGTTCATGGGCGGCATGCTGATCGATGAGAACCAGCCCGTCGGTGGATTCACAAAGGATGTAAGTGTCCCTGAGCTGTCCGATGGCATGCAGATCTCCGAACCGTTTGTTTCCCCAAAGCCCTGCCTGGGCGCTGCTCGGGACCGAATTCAATTCCTTGTGCAATGCAGCTCCCGGCACCGGCGAAGCCGGAATTCGACTTTTATCGGAATCCCGGTTGCCGGTCCGGGTGAAGCGAGGGGCCTGTCCTTCCATTGATTTTCCGAATTGAATTTTTCCTCCCGGTACACTAAAATCAATGCCGGTCTCTGAAATGTGATGCTTTTGTCTTACGGCATCTGTTCCGATGTACTGTTTCGGGCGCCATGCAGGTTCATCCCCAAGACCCAACCGGTCTGCCACGGCCCGTGCGATAATGTCATGGACTTTCTTCTGCCGTGAAAACCGGATCTCGTGTTTTGCGGGATGGACATTGACATCCACCTGATCATAGGGAACACCGATAAAAAGGACAGCCAACGGGAACTGCCCCTTGATCAATCTTCCGGAATATCCTTCGAACAAGGCGTGCTGGATGATCCGGTCACGAACCACCCGGCCATTAACGTAAATGTGGATCCCCCGTGAGGTCTTGCGCGTATTCCGAACCGAGGATATCCATCCGGTCACCGAAACATCATCTGTTGAAAATTCAACGTCGAACAGATCGTCCTTGACATCTCTTCCCAGGATATCCGCGATCCTGTCGATGGCATTGCCGGTGGCCGGCCAGTTTTTGACCAGCTTTTCATTATGGGTCAATCTGAACTGAATTCCGGGCCATCCCAAAGCGATTTTGGTCAAGGTGTCAACGATGTGCCCCATTTCCGTGGTGACCGTCTTTAAGAATTTTCGGCGGGCCGGCATGTTAAAAAAAATCTGTTCCGCGGTCACCATGGTCCCCTGGGGAGCCCCGATTTCCGATACCTTTTTGATGGTTCCCCCCTCAACAACAATTTCGGTTCCGGACGAAGAGTTCTCGGCACGCGTATTGAGACGAAACTTTGAGACCGCTGCAATGCTTGGCAGGGCTTCCCCTCGAAACCCAAGGGTGTTAATGCCAAAAAGATCTGCATCCTTGTAAATCTTGCTGGTGGCGTATCGTTCCACCGATAAAATGGCATCATCGCGGCTCATTCCGATTCCGTTGTCGGAAACGCGAATCATCGATCGGCCGCCTTGTCCCACATCGATCATAATTCGGGTGCTGTTTGCATCCAGCGCATTCTCAACCAATTCTTTGACGATGGAAGCCGGACGTTCCACCACCTCGCCCGCAGCGATTTTGTTGGAAAGAATTTCAGGAAGGATTTTGATCCTGGACATTGTTAGTTTCTTATTCCTGCTCCAGCAAATGGCGGAGCAAAAAATCCGCATCCTTGGGTGACAGGTCGAATTTCATGCACGCTTCTTCAACAATGGTTTTTAATTCCTTTCCGGAATCGAATTGACGTTCTTCGGAAACCCACTTGACGGCTTTTCTTAAATCTTCTCCACTCGGCTGAATACTCATAT
>CAZQAF010000117.1:4115-5556 GCA_964591175.1 uncultured Desulfobacteraceae bacterium
GGTTTTTTCGTATGAAAATCCGTGGCCTGCTCAAAATTGTAGGCCACTTTGAAAAGTTTTCCTTCTTCAAAATGCCTGGCCATAATCTGAAGGCCGATGGGAAGGCCTTCGGATGAAAATCCGCAGGGGACGGAAATTCCGGGAATGCCGGCAAGGTTTGCCGAAAGTGTGAATATGTCGGACAAGTACATGGTCAGCGGATCATCGACTTTTTCCCCGATCTTAAAAGCCGGGGTGGGCGCTACCGGTGAAAGAATGACGTCACAGGCATCAAATGCATTCTTGAAATCTTCAATGATCAACGTCCTTACCTGGGAAGCCTTCCCATAATATGCATCGTAATATCCGGCCGAAAGCGAATAGGTCCCCAACAGAATCCGGCGCTGCACTTCCGGCCCGAATCCTTTGGACCGGGTGCTTTTGTACATCTCCATAAGACCGGTTTGATCTTTATCCCTGTATCCGTATTTGACCCCGTCATACCGCGCCAGGTTGGAACTGGCTTCGGATGGCGCGATGACATAATAGACCGCCACCACGAATTCCGAGTGGGGTAAAGAAATCTCAACACAGTCTGCACCCAGGTCTTTTATTTTTCGAACCGCATTTTCCACGGCCGCCGAAACATCCGGATCGAGTCCCCGGGCCGCAGTGTATTCTTTGGGAATGCCTACGACCATTTTTTTCAAACCACTTTCCAAAAAAGAGGTATAGTCCGGCACATCCTCGGGTACGGAAGTGGAATCAGATGCATCATAACCTGCAATCGCGTTCATCATGACAGCACTGTCGGAAACGGTTTTCGTTAAAGGGCCGATCTGGTCCAATGAAGATGCAAAGGCGACCAGACCAAAACGGGAAACCCTGCCGTATGTCGGCTTCAAACCCACCACGCCGCAGTGGGATGCCGGCTGGCGGATGGACCCGCCGGTATCCGAACCCAAGGCCCCGACACACATGTCCGCTGCAATTGCCGCAGCCGATCCGCCGCTGGAGCCACCGGGAATACGCGTCAGATCCCATGGATTACGGGTCAACTTGAAACCGGAATGCTCATTGGACGATCCCATGGCAAATTCATCCATGTTCAGTTTACCGAGGATCACGGCCCCTGCTTTTTTCAATTTCTGGACCACCGTGGCATCATAGGGAGGAATGAAATTCTCTAAAATTCTTGAAGCGCATGTGGTTCGAAGATCTTTGGTGCAGATGAGATCCTTCAACGCAATGGGAATCCCGGTAAGGGGTGTTATACGCCCTTGCGCAATTGCGGTATCGGCCATCTCAGCCTGGGCCATGGCGGCTTCGCCGTCCACGGTGATATATGCGCCAACGGTGTCATCAATGGCATTTATGCGATCGAGAACTGCCCGCGTCAGATCTTTCGAAGATATTTCTTTTTGTTCCAAGCGCCGGTGAGCCTCTTGTATGGTGAGTTCAT
>CAZQAF010000117.1:5656-8252 GCA_964591175.1 uncultured Desulfobacteraceae bacterium
TTCGGAACAATAAAGTTCCCCTCTTCTTTATCCGGCGCATTGGCCAGGGCCGAATCCCTGTTGAAATTTTGCGCTTCCTCATCCTCCCGAAAGGCATTGGTCATCGAAATTGCATGGGACGTCGGGGGCACGCCTGTTGTGTCGACACTTTCCAGGGTTTCCATGTACTCCAGTATTGTCCCCAGCTGTTCGGCGAACTTGTCGACAAGCTCCGCATCCACCTCGAGTCTGGCCAGGTCCGCCACATAAATGACCTCTTCTTTGCTTATCTTCATTCTTTCTCCCTAACGCTGTACAATCACCGCTTCTATTTTTTCTTTTTTCAGCCGCTTGAGCATAAGGCCGGCTTCGGTCCTGTTTTTGAAATACCCCACCCGAACCCTGAACCAGATGCCTTTGCCCGGAATTTTACCGATGGTGCGATAAGCCGGGTATCCTTCTTTTTTTAATTTGCTCACCAGCTTGTCGGCATCACTGGAGGCTTTCATTGAAGCGACCTGAATCGTAACATTTTTGCCTGCCGGGTCCTGCTTCCCAACAGCAGGCGGCGTGGCCTTCGGTGATTTTTTAAAACCGGATTTTTTTTCTTTTTGGGCTAAGCCGTCGATATGGCCCGGCATTTTGACTTTTGACAAAGAAGCAGACTTCTCGGAAATGGATTTTTTTTGCTGTTTAATCATGTTATCGTTCAGCCTGTCATCCCTGCCGGTTTTTTTAAGGGCCTCATAGAATTTCATTTTGGTTTTAGTAACATCTGCATTTGAATCGATATTATATTGATCCAGTTCCTTTTTGACGACCCTTTCTTTTAAGGCGGTCAATTCGTTCTGAAGCTTTTCAATGTCAAACCTTACGGGTGCCGTCTCCCTACCTACAAAAATGCCGAGAACAAACATCCATGCGCAGGCAAACAAGGTCACCCCTATCCATGGGATCAGTCCTTTTCGGGTCTGCTTTTTCGAAGATGGTTGTTTTGAGGATGGTGTTTTTTCTTCTTTAGCCATTATTTTTTATCATTCACTACAGAACTCAGCCACAAAGACACCAAGGCACTAAGATTAAAATAGGATTCTTTTAATAACGTCCGTCTTTTAACCCAGGTTTGGGCAATTCATGACAGAAAAATTTTTCATCGTTCTTCTCATCCGTTTAGGTCTTTACAATAAATCGACGTTTAAGGAGCTTCAGATAGGGTTAAATTTTTACTGGAAGCTAAAAACTTACCGTTTTTCTTTGTGCCTTTGTGACCTTGTGGCTGAACTCTTTTCAAAGGCTACATCTTATCGGGCGCGGAAACCCCCAATAACGCCAGCCCGTTTCGAATGACTTTCTGTACTGCCAGCACCAAACAAAGCCTGGCCTTGGAGAGCATTGGATCATCTGTCAATACTCTGTGCTTGTTGTAATATGCATGAAAACAGGACGCAAGTTCCATTAAATAAAATGTGATTCGATGCGGCTCCATATATTTTGCGCTGTCTTCGACAACTTCGGGATAACGCCCCATGGATTTGATGAGTTGGAGTTCTTCGGACTCCTGCAGCATTTCAGCGGCGGCTTCATCCCACCCGAATTCACGCATGCCTTTTTCTCTACCCTTTCGCAAGATACTTGAAATTCTGGCATGAACATATTGGACATAAAAAACCGGGTTGTCGTTGGTCTTTTTCTTTGCCAGTTCCAGATCGAAATCAAGGGGGCTGTCGTAATGACGCGTGAGAAATATAAATCTTGCGGCATCTCTCCCCACTTCCTTGACGACTTCATTGAGTGTCACAAACTCCCCGGCCCGTGTCGACATGGCCACCGGCTCTCCTTCCCGAAGAAGGTTGACCAGCTGAACCAGAATCACATTAAACCGGTCCCTGCGCAAACCGGATGCTTCGACGGCGCCGGTTACCCGGGGAATGTAACCATGATGGTCGGCCCCCCATACATCGATGACCCGATCAAAGCCCCGCGCAAATTTATCCATATGATACGCGATATCGGACGCAAAATATGTGGTTTGTCCGTTTTGGCGGACGACGACACGATCCTTTTCATCTCCGAAGTCCGTGGTTTTAAACCATAACGCGCCGTCTTTTTCATATATAATGTGTCTGTCTTTAAACGCTTCGACAACAGCGCTCACCTTGCCGGTATCATAAAGACTCTGTTCGCTGAACCAGTTATCGAACTCAACGCCGAAATCCAACAGATCTTTCCGAATCTCCGCTATAATGCGTTTCGCAGCAAAACGGGCGCAAAATAAGATCGATTGCGCCTCAACCTGGTCCAGCAGCGACTTTCCTTCTCGATCCAGTATGTCTTTGGCATAATCACGGATATAATCCCCTTGATAACATTCCGGGGGGAATTGAATAGTTTCTCCCAGCAACTCTTTATAGCGCAGATAGACGGATTGCCCCAGGGTGTTGATCTGACGTCCCGAATCGTTGATATAGTATTCTTTTTGAACATCATATCCGCAGCACCGCAAAATGTTGGCCACACTGTCACCCACGGCAGCCCCCCGCCCATGACCCACGTGTAAGGGCCCCGTAGGATTGGAACTAACAAATTCCACCTGTATTTTTTTACCCTGTCCGAGGTT
>CAZQAF010000118.1:0-8249 GCA_964591175.1 uncultured Desulfobacteraceae bacterium
TCCGCCATAAAGCGGCGGACAATTTCAAGCTACCCGCTTAGCGGGTGGCAGTTGGCTAAGGCAACAGACCCAACTTTTCCAGCTCCCTTTCTATTATGTCGGCCCATCCCTTATTGGCCTTTGGATTGGCCGGACTCGGATGGGTAACGCGTCCAATAATGACATCCGCATCGGCCAATGCCGATGCGGCTCGCTGAAAGGCGAAATTTCCGATGCCGATTACATAACGGGGGTGGAGCAGTTGAACGGTTTTTCGGAGGGCATCGTCGCAGGCTTCGAACAACGCCGTTCTTTCGCTTTTTTTCAATTTGTCCGGGGTACGGTTACGACCGCTTTCTTCCATAAAGACGAGGGGGCAATAATTGCCGACCCAAAATCGCCGGAAAAATTTGCTTGGCGAACCAAAGCGACCCCTGGCCCAGCCCCACAGCCGTTTTCCGCTGACTTCACTGCGCACACATTGGAACCCCCGGACGGGTCTCTTAGGGTGTTCCACAGGGGGTGGGTCTACTTTATCCTCAATGCCCAGCCATCCTTTAACCAGACCGACATCACCAAAAGGTACGCCGGTCTGTGCCATTCCCCAGGGACCCGGATTCATCCCTAAAAAGATGGCCTCCTTGGGGCCTTCTCCGTAACGTTCGCAGTATCTCGAGTATGGCATTCTTGCGTAAATCAGCGGATTGTAAACATGCGCAACCGGAGGGCCGAATTTCAAGAAGGATAAACGCGTCAATAAATCATCAATAATTGTTTCCAAGTCGTCCGCGGCCATTTTTCTCCTCATATCCGGCGAAAGTCCAAGGGATCCAATTGCCGGCCCTGGGTTTCCACTTTATTTTTTTGGCACCCTGCCAAGCAGCACCAAAGACATGTTTTGACAACCCGCCTGCTGCGGTCAAAGGGCACATTCTATCGATACAAATCCATGGATCCGGTGAGTCGTCTTTCTATTTTTTTAACCTTATTTTTCAGATCATCGACTTTGGCTTTTAAATTTTTGTCGGCGGGATCGGATCTATAGGCAGACTCGGCTTCCTGCAATAATTTGCGGGATTCAAGGTACTCGTTTTCGAGACGGTGGATGTCCTGCTTGATGGTGTCATATTCGGGCCAATCATCGGTTTCATCATAGAAATACATTGACATGGTATTCTCCCGGTACTTTGGCCGGCGTGTTTGCCTCGACGCCCGGTTTTAAAAATACTAAATGATCGCTACAACCGTGAACGTTGAACCGGAAACCCGGAACGGTCCCTGTTAGATACCATATAAAATAGTCATTTTTGAATTACCGGCAAGCAGGAACGGTCAGGATTTTTTCTAAAGATCAGTCCACATATCGGCCTCGTTGCCGCAGCGTCGGCGCACCCCTTCAAAAGCAAAAAGGAGCCTGTTATTCAGACTCCTTATATCGGGTCGTTCAGAAACGATCTTATGAAGGCAATTCCTTTTATTTTGCGGACGCGCCGTCAATAAAATCGCGGGTAAACTGTTCGTTGTCTTCCGGAGTGATTTGCCCGGGGAGTTTTTCCAAGGCCATTTCGATGGCCTTGTCGATCAGTTCCGACCTGAACGTGTTTTTGGCCTGAAGGAAATGCGTGTCGACCCTGCGTTTTGCATCCTTTATCATGGCCTTGCCGCGGCTTTGTGCGGATTCGATAATTTCTGTTTTTTTCCTTTCTCCCTGCCGGATGATCCGTTCTTTCAGCTTTTCAAACCGCATATCGCTTTCTTGGATGTCTTTTTGGGTCTGGTCGATTTTCGCGACCATTTCATCCCTTCGGGTCTCGAGTTGTTCGATTTCTCCGGCGACTTTATCTTTTTGGCCCCGCAGAAAGTTCATAATCGGCTTTCTGGCATATTTGTAGACCACAAAAACGATAATCCCGAAATTGATCCAGCGCATAATCACATCATAGATGGGCCGCCAGTGGCTGGTTCCTTCCGCCGCATATGCGTCTGAACCCAAAAGATGAAGGCCCAGGATGCCGGCCGATAACACGGCACATATCATTAACAGTCTTGAAAGGGTTTTCATGAAGCCAGCCTCCGACCCAATAACTTTTCCATGATATTCAGCGCCAGCGTTTCAGACTCTTTTTGAAGATGCGCTCTGGCTTCCATGATTTGAGCTTTGACGCTGGCTTCGTTTTTTTCTCTGAGCAATTCGATCTCATGCAATGTCGATTTCATGATTTCTGCAGACTGCAGACTTCCCTTTTCTTCCAGTTCATGCTGAACCTGCAGGGCTTCCTTGCGAACCTTTGATTCCCTTTTTTTCAATTCGTCGTTGAGGCGCTCGATCGTATCACCCGCATTCGTGGTATCCAGTTTTATTTTCTCGATCACAGTGTTTCTCTCGGCCATGACACTTCTAAGCGGACGAAACATGATCCTGTTAATGATAAACAGAAAGATCAAAAAGGCGATCAACTGGTGAAACAAGGTTGCATTAATGGTGATAAGCGCTATGTTGCTGATGATTTCCATAAATCGTCATCCATTTTTGAGCGAAATCCTTATCGATTAAACTACGAATAAAAGCAGTAGCGCAATGACCAGTGAATAAATTCCGGTGGACTCGGCGACCGCCTGCCCGACCAGCATCGTTCGGGTCAACAAACCCGCTTCTTTGGGATTTTTACCGATAGCCTCACATGCTTTAGATGCTGTAATACCTTCGCCGACGCCGGGACCGATGGCGCCAAAGCCCATGGAAATGCCCGCCCCGATATACGCAGCCGCTCTTACGATATCCGCACCTGTAATTGGATCTGCCATGTTATTCCTCCTACACTATTTTTAGGTTGATCGATTATTTTTATTTTAATTAATGATGTCACACGACAAAAATCAAGATCAGCGCAATGACCAAAGAATAAATTCCCGTTGATTCGGCGACGGCCTGGCCCACCAGCATCACCCGGGTTAAATCCGCCACTTGTTTCTGGTTCCGCGCAATCCACGCCACGGCGCTTTGGCCGGCAAATCCTTCACCGATAGCCGGGCCGATGGCGCCGATACCCATGCATATACCGGCTGAAAGCAACGCCATGGGCGGTGCAAGCAAATGGGTCGCCGGAAAAGTTTTGAACATCAGAATAAAACTGACCAAAAGTGCATAAATGGCCGTTGTCTGGGTCACCGCTTGCCCCAGCAGCATAACGTTGGTCACCTGGGTCGTGGTTTCGGGTTGTCTGGAAATACCGTCGCAACTGGCTTCGGCAACCAGGCCTCCCCCCAGACCGGAGCCGATGGCACCGAATCCGGATGCGATACCCGCCCCAAGAATCGCGGCCCAGGTCGGTGATACCGGACTTTTTGAAAAATCGGTGAACAATAGAATAAATGATACCACCAGTGAAAAAATAGCCGGGGTTTGGCACACCGCCGATCCGATAAGCATGTTGGTGCTTAAACGCCCGCTCATGGCCGGCTGCCGGGCCATGCCCGTACAGCAGGACCCCGCAGGGTAACCCGCACCCACACCGGCGCCGATGGCCCCCAGGCCCATGCACAATCCTGCCCCGAACAACACCGGTACCGTTAAAACGTGCGCCGGAAACTTTGTGAACAGCAGCATCATGGCGATGACCAAAGCAAAAATAGAAGAAGACTCGGCAATTGCCTGTCCGACCAGCATGGCTTTGAAAATATCGCCGGACAATTTTGTGTTACGTGATATGGCCGCATTGGCACATGCCGCCGTATGCCCTTCACCGATGGCCGCGCCGATGGCGCCGAATCCCATGGCCATTCCGCCGCCGCTGAACGCCGCTACCTTTATCCAGGTTTGAATATCGTATGACATAAGCTAAGCTACCTGAACTGCAATATATACCAAAGTTAGCATCGTAAACACAAACGCCTGAATCGTCCCGACAAACGCTCCGAAAAATGCATTCAAAAAAGGCGGCGTAACAAGATTAAACGTCAGATACGATACCACCAGAATGATAATCGACCCGCCCATGATGTTGCCGAAGAGCCGAAAGGATATGGAAATGACCTTGGCCAGTTCTCCGATGACGTTCAGCGGTGCCATGATAAACATCGGTTCGCAGTAATCTTTTAAATAGGTTTTTAATCCTTTTGCCTTGATGCCGGCATGATGGGCAAGAATAAACCCCATGATGCCGTAACTTAAGGGGGTATTGAGATCCTTGGTCGGTTCTTCCAGGTGGGGAAAAATGCCCAGCCAGTTGCACAAAAACAGGAACATGAACAAACCGCATATCATCGGCGCATATTTTTTGCCAAGCTCTTCGCCCAGGGCATCTTCGGTCAAATCATAAAAGATACGGATAATCATCTCGCCGACAACCTGCAGGAGATTCGGAATGATGTTCCTTTTCCTGGCGGCCAAATACCCAAAGATCAGCAGTGAAATAATAACGATCCATGTCATTATCATAGACTCGATATTAAACGTGAAATCCTGTCCAAAAATGTGAATGATCAGCTGGTGTATTTTTCCTAAATCTTCCATTATACTTTATTTTTTAGGCCTGCTTTTTATGGTTAGACGAAAAATTAATAAATACTTGCTCAGCCAAAATAAAAAACTGGACCATAAAAATTCCGATAACTACGGAAATGAGATTATATTGGTCAAATTTAACGGCAATGAGCAGCGGAATCGCCAGAAGAATATATCTTGAGAATATGGAAGCAAGGGATAAGAAGAAGGTTTTATTTTTTGATTTTCCGATTTTCAACGGAAGCATCTCACCCATGACGATAAAATTGATAATGCTGAAAATCGTCCCCAAAATCAATCCTTTGCCGATGGGTTCCTGGCCGGCCAGAATAAAAACAAGACCTGCAAAAATGGCTGCCGTGATGGCTCTCGAGCAATATTTCTTTTGGGTCTGTCTAATCGATTCCATCGTCCGAATGGTTGTTATCTTCTTTCTGTTCAGTTATTTCAAGTATTTGCCTGTAAACGACAACCCCGCCGCCGATAACGCCCAATAGGGTGAACACGGCGACGAAAATACCTTTGGTCCCCAAAAACCTATCCAGATACCGGCCGATAAAAAAGCAAAAAAGAATACAACCGACCATGGTCAAACCGAGTTGTGTAATGATGGATAAGTTTTCAATCCACGGCCGGTTTTTTTTATAGTTGAAACGCATTTGGCAGGCCCATCCTGTCCTATTATAACTAGTTGAAATACTGTAAATATTTATGCAGACAGGTTGTGCTCGATTAAAACCGTTTGTCTGATAGCAGATAATAATCTACACTGTCAAGCAGATAAATGAATTTTGTTGCAGATTTCAACAATTCCTGAAAAGAAAAATATCCTGTACCACCCCATAAAATATTTTTCCTGTTTTGCCAACGATCGATTCGGGTTGCATATAGAGCTGCATATAGGGTTGCATAAATTATACGAATAATATATCCTTTTTGCTTATCGAGGTTGGTGAATGACATTATCAAATGCCGAAAAATTAAGACGTTTTTACGATCATTTCTCAAATGAAGATCATGTTCTTGTTTTAATCAATGCCGATCCGGATGCCATTGCCAGCGCCATGGCGGTAAAAAGACTGCTCTGGCGAAAGGTCGCCGGTGTCGCCATAACCTCTATCAATATTATTAAACGCCCGGACAACATCAAAATGATTCAACTGATGGGTGTGAATCTTGTTCCCATTAAAGACATTGTTAAAGAAAGTTTCACCCGTTTTGTGCTGGTGGATTCCCAGCCGAATCATAATGAAATATTTTCAAATTTTCCGATAGATGTCATCATCGACCATCATCCTGAAACGGCTGTCCATGCGCCGTTTGTCGATATTCGTTCCAAATACGGCGCCACAGCCAGCATCATGACCGAATACTTAAGGGCTGCAAAAATAAAACCTTCGACCAAGCTTGCCGCGGGCCTGTTTTATGCCATCAAGACGGATACAGACAACTTTGTCCGGCAAACCTTAATCGAAGACATCAGGGCCTTTCAATTTCTTTACCGTCATGCCAACCTCAATATTGTGAGCAAGATCGAGCGGTCGGAATTAAGACTCGATTTTTTAAAATATTTCAAGATTGCCCTGGACAATAGGTGTATTCGAAAAGGGCGCGTGTTTGTTCATCTCGGACCGGTGGTCAATCCTGATGTCTGCGTGTTGCTGGCAGATTTTTTCATCAAGATCAGCTCGGTGGACTGGACCATCGTATCCGGATTATACGACCAGAATCTAATTGTTATTTTGAGAAATGACGGGCTTCGCAAGGATGCCGGAAACGTCGCCCACAAGAGCTTCGCGGCCGTGGGGTCCGCCGGCGGACATAAAAGCACGGCCCGTGCGGAAATTCCCCTTGAAAAACTGAAAAACGAAATCGATCCCGGCAATGATCAAAAAATGATAAAGTGGATCATCAACCGGATTGAAAAAAGGGGAGAGAAAAGATGAGTTCGAATTCCGGCAAATTGTCTGTCACCATTCTTGGCTCCGGCACCTGTGTTCCCTCACTGAAAAGAAGCGCGTGCTCCGTGCTCATCAGGACGGGTGACAACATCCTGCTTTTTGATACCGGAGCCGGCACCATGCGCAGGCTCCTTGAGGCCGGTGTTGAAATTTACGATGTTTCCTTTGTTTTTTACAGCCATTTTCATCCGGATCATACCGGGGAATTGGCCTCGTTCTTGTTTTCCAACAAATACCCGGATGAGAGCCGCCGAAAGAGTCCGCTGACGCTGACGGCAGGAAGCGGATTTGCAGAATTTTTTGAAAACTTAAAACGCCTGTATGGCCATTGGATCGAATTGGATTCCGGTCTTTTAAACATTGTTGAATTCGACAATACCCATGGGGACGAGCACCAGTATGATGACTTTAAGGTGGAAACGCTTCCAATGGAACATAACCCCGAAAGCATCGGCTATCGTGTCACCGGTTCCGGCGGGACATCCGTGGTCTATTCCGGGGATACGGATTATTCAGATCATCTGGTCACGCTTGCCAAGGATGCGGATCTGTTGATCTGTGAGTCTGCGCTGCCCGATGAATTAAAAGTAAAAGGGCATCTGACGCCTTCCCGGGCCGGTGAAATTGCCGCAAGGGCAAATGTGGGCAAACTGGTGTTGACACATTTTTATCCGGAATGCGACGGGGTGGACATCGAAAGAGAATGCCGGAAAACCTATGCCGGCCCGCTGGTTCTGGCAGAGGATCTAATGGAAATCGAAATTTGACGGCTTCGTAAAAAGCACAATTTCTGCGTTGCGCTTCATTTCGTGTTCACTGCGGCGTACATAAATACGCCTCATTCCACGAAATTCGCGACGCCTTTTTATCCCGCCGGTTTTATACGGGGGAACTTGAACTTTTTACTTTGCCGTCTTAATTTGGGCTTATCCAATTTGAGACATGAGATATTATCCCATATATCTTGATATCAAAGATCGAAACTGCCTGGTGGTGGGCGGCGGGTCCGTGGGCACCCGAAAGGTCGAGACGCTGCTGGAATGCGGCGCAACGGTTACGGTTGTCAGTATTGACGCGGCTGACACACTGAAGCGCCTTTCAGACCGCGGCGTGATTCAACTGAACGAAAGGGCTTTTCAATTCGATGATCTTGACAATATGTTTCTGGTGATCGGCGCAACCGACAACGAGGCGTTGAATTTTAAGATTCATGCAGCGGCCGGTCGCCGCGGCGTGTTGTGCAATATTGCCGACCGGCCGGAAGCGTGTAATTTTATTCTCCCGTCCATTGTAAACCGGGGAGATTTAATCATCGCGATATCGACTTCCGGGAAAAGCCCTGCTTTTGCCAAAAAATTGCGCAAACAGCTTGAAGCCCAATTCGGGAACGAATATGCCGAGTTTTTGGACCTGATGGGCGCGATTCGAAAAAAACTATTGAGCAAAGACCACGAGCCAGAGGCCCATAAACATCTTTTCGAGCAGTTGATCGAAAGGGATCTCGTTCAAATGCTCAAAAACGCCGACGCTGAAAATATCAATGCGTTGCTTCTCGACGTCCTGGGCGACAGCTATGACTATAAAACATTAATCCGGAATACGTCATGAAAATTTTACCTCAAATGAGTGTAAACAAAACCGATAGGGATTATAATGCATCAATTTAAATGTATCTTCCTGTGATTTGAACAATTATTTATATCTCTACCAACAGTTAGATATGAATTCTGCAATTTTATATCGGTTTTGTTTACCCTTTGGGCTTCGCTTTCAGCTACGACCCAACAAGTCGGGAAAACCGAGGA
>CAZQAF010000119.1:0-8225 GCA_964591175.1 uncultured Desulfobacteraceae bacterium
ACCACTCATCTATACCTTGACAAGATAATCATCCATAGTTATAGTTTAAGTTTGATTTAACATTGCAAAAATTGTTGATTTTTGACGGTTTCAAATTTAAAACCCTTCCAAAATGATCAGTTTTTTTGTTGCCAGTCATATCATCCCGCCTGCCTTGCCTGAGCGAGGGCGATGGCGGGCAAGATTCATTTCGATGGGGGTCGATCTTTTTGACTGATTTTATTCCTGAAGATAAGATCTTAGAGATTAAAAATGCGGCCGACATTGTGGATGTCATTTCCGGAAACGTGCTGCTGAAAAAAACAGGAAAAAACTATATCGGTCTTTGTCCGTTCCATTCTGAAAAAACGCCTTCTTTTACCGTGAGCCCTCAGAAACAGATATTTTACTGCTTCGGCTGTGCCGCCGGCGGGAATGTTTTCAGCTTTATTATGAAACGCGACGGCATTACATTTCCCGAGGCGGCGCGAATGCTTTCCCGGCAATACGGAATCTTTATCCCGCTTCAAAAAATGTCCGATGCGCAAAAAAAACATCACAGCGAGAGAGAAGAACTTCTTGCCGTAAACAGACAGGCGATGGATTTTTTTTGTAAGATGCTGCTAAATCCGGATTCGGGAAAGCAGGCAGCGGTTTATCTAAATAAAAGGGGGATAACACAAAACACGATCAGCGCGTTTAAGATTGGGTACGCTCCGGATGGCTGGAATCATGTTGTGAATTTTTTTTCAAAACAAAAGAAGCCGCTTGGGATTGTCGAAAAAGCCGGATTGATTGTAGAACGTGCAAACAAAAGCGGATTTTATGATCGTTTCAGAAACCGTATCATCTTTCCAATATTTAACTTAAATGCGCACGTTATCGGTTTCGGCGGACGTGTAATGAACGATGATATGCCGAAATATCTGAACTCTCCGGAAACAGCGGTCTATAATAAAAGCCGCTCCTTGTACGGTCTTCACCTGGCCAAACAAAAGGGCAGAGAGAAAGAAATCATTTACGTTGCCGAGGGTTATTTTGATCTTTTGGCCTTGTATCAAAACGGCATACACAATTCAGTTGCAACACTGGGGACCGCTCTTACTTCCGAACACGTTCAAATTATCAGGGGACTTGTGGGTAAGGACGGCAGTGTTGTGCTCGTTTTTGATTCCGACAATGCGGGTATACAGGCAGCATTGCGAAGCATAGGAATTTTTCTAAATGCCGGCGTGAATGCGAGAGTGATGGTTTTGCCTTCGGGATACGATCCTGATTCGTATCTGTTAGAGTTTGGAAAAGCATCCTTTTTAGATGTTGCCGAAAAGGCTCGTACCATTATGTCATTTCTTATGGAGGCCTTGATAGACAAACACGGGTTGTCTGTAGAAGGAAAGGTCCGGGTGGTGTCCGAGATGAGAGAAACCCTGTCGTCTATTGAAGACAGGGTCGCAAGATCTTTATACATCAAAGATCTCGCTGAACGTCTTGGAATAGAAGAAACAGCTATTTTGGAAAAGGTCAGGAACGCATCATTACGGACCAAAAACGGTCTGTCAAAAACAGATCAGCAAAAAACATTTTATGGCAAGTGGGAAAAATTAGAACAGCAAGTTATTAAGATGATGCTTCAATTCCCGCCAATTTTATCTGAAATTGAAGGGCGAAACATACTGAGTCTATTTGATGATGCTCGCTTAAAATCAATAGGGCAGCTGGTTTTATCCCGCAAAGATCGTTTGAATGTCAAGCTCGCTGATCTGATGGATCTTATTGATGACAAAGATCAAAGGGGCATCGTGGCTGCTTTGGCACTGGCTGAGAACAAGTGGGATTATGACGCGTGTCTTGCTATTTTAACCCGGTTTGAATCGTTACGGAATAAGGATAAAAAAACATTGATTAAAAAAATAAAAGAAGCTGAACAGAGCAAAGATTATGAATTGCTCGCAAAGTTGTTGAATGAAAAGCAAAAAATGGCTGTGTTGACCGAAAAAAAGAAGATGACCCTATTGAAATAAAAAAAACAAACACCCAGTGTTAGTAGGAGGCCGATTATATGGCAAAAAAAGCCGCCAAAAAAGAAGAAAAGAAAAAAGAAATATCCAAGAAAATGCTGGAAAAACTTATTTCAAAAGGAAAACAAAAAGGGTTTTTGACGTATAATGAAATCAATAAGGCGCTTCCGGAAGAGATGCTTTCTCTGGAACAAATTGATGAAACGCTGATCATGTTAAATGATCTGGATATTGAAATCATCGATGAGAAAAAGAATAAATTGACCCGAGTGAAAAAGGTTAAAGCTTCCACGGTTCCGCCTTCTGATTTCGGCTCGGTTACCGACCCGGTTAAAATGTATTTACGTGAAATGGGATTGGTGACCCTTTTGAGCAGAGAGGGCGAGGTCGTTATTGCCAAGGAAATTGAAGCCGGCGAGCAGGAAGTGTTAAAAGCATTGATAGACACAACCGTTGCTGTCGAATACATCTTGGAGATAGGGAAACAAATAGAAAATGGTGAGTTGCGCCTGAAGCAGGTATTGAGAGACATCAGGGATATGGACGAGAGTGGCGCATACATCGATGAAACGATTCAGGCGGGGAAATTTTTGGATATCGTAAAGGCGATACAAGCCGTTGATGAAGAAAATAAAACATATCGTGAGAAGCTTTTTTCATCGGACCCGGCGCCTGATGAACAGCGTCGCATCCGAAGATGTATCGCTCGCAGGAACAACAAAATTTTCGCTTTGCTGAAAGAGTGGCGCTTTGAAAATGACGTGATGGACCAAATCGAGAAAATCGTCAGGAGACACATTGAATGGTTCGATTCCATGAATAAAATTATATTAATGTGTGCGGATACCCTGAGTGTGTCGGTTTCAGAACTTCGAGACCATCTAACAGCAAAGACAAAATTCGTAAAATGGCTCGGTTCTCATAATGGCCTGACCAACGACGAACGAAAACTTCTTTTTTCAGAGCTTAAGAACATCGAAAACCAAATCTCCGAAAGGGAATATGTTTTAAAAACCAAGAATCGTTCATTAAAAAGAATCATATCAAATGCAGACGAAGGTCACATGAGGGCTAAATTGGCCAAGAGTGAACTCACCAAAGCCAATCTTCGCCTGGTTGTCAGTATTGCTAAAAAATATACCAATCGCGGACTGCAATTTTTGGATTTGATCCAGGAAGGAAATATCGGCCTTATGAAGGCTGTCGATAAATTTGAATATCGACGAGGGTATAAATTCAGCACTTACGCGACGTGGTGGATTCGGCAGGCCATAACAAGGGCAATCGCCGATCAGGCCAGAACAATTCGGATCCCTGTCCATATGATTGAAACCATCAACAAACTGATTCGTACTTCAAGATACCTGGTACAGGAGCTTGGGCGGGAGCCGACACCGGAAGAGATATCGGAAAAAATGGAAATCCCGTTATCCAAAGTTCGAAAAGTTTTAAAAATTGCAAGAGAACCGATTTCTCTGGAAACCCCTATCGGCGAAGAAGAAGACAGTCATCTTGGCGATTTTATCGAGGATAAGAAATTTATGCTTCCTTCGGATGCTGCGGTCAGTCTCAACCTTGCGGAACAGACGAGAAAAGTTTTGGCGACGCTCACCCCGCGCGAGGAAAAAGTGTTGCGTATGCGTTTCGGAATCGGTGAAAAGGCGGATCACACGTTAGAGGAAGTCGGGCAGGATTTTGCCGTAACACGTGAAAGGATCAGACAGATAGAGGCCAAGGCGTTAAGGAAATTGAGACATCCGACAAGAAGCCGGAAATTGAAAAGTTTTATCGAGCAGACTCAGTGATTTTATGAGCATGTGCGTCGACGAGAATCCTAAAAATTCAACACAGTTAAAATGACGGCGAAACCTCCCATAAGCGATTGGCATCGTTTTGTCATTCGAATTTGTCATTTGAATATTGGGATTTGGAATTTTAGCGTCGTATTCGGCAAGCCAAATCGTTCCTATCTGAATCATATGGCGTTGACTTTGAAGGTTCCCGACACTGATGCAGGTTAATTGCTTGACAAAATCATTTTAAGGGTTTAGAGGAAATGTTCATCCTTATTTTTAACGCGGTGCTTGGGCCCATAGCTCAGCTGGCAGAGCCACCGGCTCATAACCGGTAGGTCCCTGGTTCGATCCCAGGTGGGCCCACCAGTTCGACGTGAGACCTTTGAAAAATGTTCATTTTTGTTCAAATTCAAGGAAGACGAAAATTTTAACCGCAGGAATACATTCAGTATTTTGAGGATTGAAATTTGAGAATGACGCAGAAATTGGGAAAAAAGGGGCGTTTTTCAAAGGCCTCACCCTGAGACCGACATATAACTAGAGGTATCGCTCATGAATGGTGGGGTTTAAAACAAAACAGGAAATCGGAAGCGTGGTTATGATAATAGCCACGCTTTTTTTGGTTGATAGGCATGGCATTTTGACTGAAATAAATAAATTCGGTAAATGAAGTGAAAGCAACGATCGCAGATATTATTAAGGCCATGGAAGCAGTCGCGCCAAGCCGGCTTGCAGAAGAATGGGATAACGTGGGACTGCAGATAGGGGATCGGAAACGGACCGTTGAAACCATCCGGGTTGCTTTGGATCCGACACCTGATGTCGTCGCCGCCGCTGCTAAAGACGGTGTTGATCTTTTGATTACACACCATCCGCTGATATTTCATCCTTTAAAAGTCATCGATATTGAGACCCCCATGGGGTTCATCATTCAGACGGCCCTCAAGCACCGGATGGCAATATATTCGGCTCATACCAATCTCGATAGTGCAAGTGATGGTTTGAACGATATCCTGGCATCTCGCATCGGCCTCAATGCCTTAAAGGTGCTCGGAGATGTCAAACCAGCTGAAAATTATAAGTTGGTGTTTTATGTGCCGTCCGCCGATGAACACACCGTCATGACGTCGCTTTTTGAGACCAGCGCGGGAGAAATCGAAAATTATTCCTGCTGTTCTTTTCGGAACAAAGGAGAGGGAACATACAAGCCGGGACCTTCATCAAAACCGTTTTCCGGGAAAATCGGCGAAATTTCCCACGCCGACGAAGTCAGAATCGAAACGGTTGTCCGGAAGGACGATGTGACAAGTGTTGTTGACCACATCAAAAAAAATCATCCTTACGAAACCATGGCGTATGATATTTATCCGCTGTTGTCATATGATCGCAAACAAGGCCTCGGCCGTATTGGGAAACTGGATAAAAGCATGGACCTTAGATCTTTTGCATTATCCGTTAAAACAAAGCTGGGTCTTCATCACGTGAAACTTGCCGGAAATCCCGATTTAACGGTAAAAACAGTCGCCGTATGCTCGGGAAGCGGCTCCGGTCTTATCAACAAATTCGTCGTATCCGGGGCCCAGGTTTATGTCAGTGGGGATTTGGGGTATCACGATGCAAGAACAGCGGAAGCGTTAAACCTGGGGATCATCGACATCGGTCATTTTGCTTCGGAGCATTTGATCGTTGATGTATTGGCCCGGCGTCTCAGACGCATTTTGTCTGAAGCCGATGTTGACATGAAAATTGAAGCATATAAACTTGAACATGAACCATTTATGATATTATAATGGTGGAGCGCTATGAAGGAAAAGATAAGGGTATTGGTAAAGTTACAGCATCTCGATACAGAATCCGCAAGAATCGTATCGTCATTAAAAGATGTATCGAAAAGACTCGAAAATCTTGATTCAGGCCTCAATGAGATTGAACAAACCATAAATACACAAGCGTCTATTGCCAATGAATTAAAAATACAATATCGGGCGCATGAATCTGATGTTAAAGCAAATCTTGAACGAAATAAAAAAAACCAGGAAAAGCTTCGGGCGGTTAAAACAAACAAAGAATATCAATCCATGTTAAAGGAAATTGAAGATATCAAAGCAAAAAATTCTTCGATTGAAGATAATATGCTGGAAAGCTTGGATCGAATGGATGAAATAGAAACCATTATTGCCCAAAAAAAGGATGAATATTCAGAACTTTCAAAGCGGATCAAAATTGAAAAAGAAAATATCGAACAGGAAGCGAGGGTCGAAAAGAAAAAGCTCGATGAAATTAATATCGATCGAGAGAATGTCGCGAAGCTTTTGGATTCTGAGTTATTTGAAATATATTTAAAGTTAAAAGAACAGAACCACGAAGGTCTTGCGGTAGTACCGGTAAAGGATGCTGTATGCCATGGATGTAATGTTAATCTTCCACCGCAGCTATATAATGAATTGTTTCGATACGACAGTCTCAAGTTCTGTCCCAATTGTCAGCGAATTATATATTTGAAAGAATAATTTTTATAGAAGCTATCTCAAAAATAGGATTTTGGTTCAAGGTCAAGGCGGGGCCGAGGTTCAACCCGCAGGCATACTCAAGTATTCCGAGGAGTTGAAGCGAGGACCCAACACAGAGATTGGGACAAAAGACATTTTTGAGATAGCTTCTAAAGATGCGGTTCGAGCAGTCCGGACGATCGCTGGATTCCATCAACGATCCAGAGGAAAGTCCGAACACCACAGGGCAGGGTGCTCCATAACGTGGAGTCGCGGAAACGTGAAGGAAAGTGCAACAGAAAGGATACCGCCCCGCTTCCGGGCGGGGTAAGGGTGAAAAGGTGCGGTAAGAGCGCACCAGTTCTCCGGGTGACCGGGGAAGCTTTGTAAACCCCACCCGGTGAAAGACCAAATAGGGGGGCGATTGAGAACGGCCCGTTCAAGCTCCCGGGTAGGTCGCAAGAGGTGCCGGGCAACCGGCATCCAAAGATGAATGATCGTCAGCCGGTCAAGGGGTAACCCCAACCGGATACAGAATTCGGCTTATGGGCCGCTCGGACCGCAATAGACTGTTTAGAACCGGAAGTAAAGATGGAAACAATGAAATTTCAGAAAACAATTTGCGATATTTCTTTTTCGGAGAAAGTGAGGATATTTTCTCACGATTACCTCAAATGTTGCATCTATATTTCAAATTTCAAATCTTCCCGATATCTTTTTACTAAAATGCTCTTTTCAAAACTTGTCGGCGCCTCTCAGGTACTTGAAGACTTTCTCGACTTTCACGGCGCCAAAAACAACACAAATCTTTACTTTTACAGAGAACTTTCAGCTACCGTGCGGCATTTAAGTCTTGGGGGATATTCGCAGACCCACATTTTAAATCGGCTCGATTTCTATGGACTTCCGGACAGCGAGACATTTGAGGAACAAGGAACCGCAACGCTCTATTTTTTACGAAAATCTCTCACCAGATTGGCGCCGGTTATTATTAAAGAAGCTCAAAGGCTCAATGTTTCACTACCTGAAGATAGTTATGATTTGGATGATTTCCCAGGTATCATAACCGGAGAAACCCTGGATTACGATATCGACGACATAGATAGGGCTAAGCAGAAAGAGCACATTGTTCAAATCGCCAGCGAATTTTTAAATATCTCGGGAAGCTTTGATGATCTCAAGTTTTATGAACCCTATGAAGTTAATGAAATTTTGAAGATCGTTCCGGAAAAAGTCAATGAAGTGAACATGAGACGATTTGAAATGCTCGTTCATAACCTTCAATCTTCTTTTGATACCTACGTGATTCACGGAGGTTACAGATTCGGAAATAAGAAACTAAAGGATTTGCGGGGGTTTTTTTCTGTTGTATTTCATCTTCTTCAAATGCTCGGAAGGCTCCTTCATTTCTATGAGCGTCATTTGCATAAAGCGGGGTATAAAAATATATATAAAAAAGTGCAAGATCGTTTATCAACGTTAATCGACCCGGATGAACTGCTCGATCGAACCATAAACTACGGTCTTTATTATATCTGTTATTTTCTTGCCAAAGGTAAAGAATTGGCTCAAGAAATATTGAATGAACATGTGGAGCGTTCTTCCATTAAAGTGAGTGTCCCCGTAAATTTGGGATTTCACAGCAGACCCAGCCTGTTGGTGGCAAAGACCGTTCAGCATTATGGCGGACCCGTTGAACTTCGTGTCGGTGAAGACCGATTTGATGCCAGCAGTGTGCTCGATATCCAATGGGCGGGAGGCAAAATTCAAAAAGAACATCTTACAGAGGTTATCTTTGAGGGTGATATCCGAGCGTTAAATGATATTAAAATCCTTGCCAGCGTCAATTATGGGGAAGATACGATGGGCAAGGGCGTTCCGCTGCCCAAAGAGCTGAGCTATCTCAAGTGACTGAAGTGTGAATATTCTCATAAAATGCACAA
>CAZQAF010000120.1:0-8213 GCA_964591175.1 uncultured Desulfobacteraceae bacterium
AGGTGAGATCATGGTGAACAGGGAAAGACTGGCGGAAACATTCAAGTTTCTTGCAGAAATCGATAGCATTTCAAAAGAAGAGGGTATGTTGGCCGGTAAGATCAGGGAAATACTGGTGATCATGGGCGCTGAAACATCAGTGGACAACGCGGGTGAACGTATCGGCGGGGATACCGGGAACCTGATTGCCAAATTCAAGGGAAATGCAAAGGTTCCGCCGCTGCTGCTCAATGCACACATGGATACGGTAGAACCGGGAAGGGGGGTTACGGCTGTTTTAAAGAATGGAACGTTTACCAGCGACGGCACCACCATCCTCGGCGCGGACGACAAGAGCGCCATCGCCATTTTGTTGGAGACACTATATGTTTTGAAGGAAAAAGAATTGACGCACGGACCCCTTGAAGTCGTGTTTTCCGTTTGTGAAGAGATCGGTCTTTTGGGTGCCAAACATCTTGATTTCAGCCTGGTTACGGCTGCCTACGGTTTTGCAGTGGATGCCACGGACACCGAAGGCATCGTGACCCGGGCGCCTTCCGCCAATCATCTTGAATTTGAAATTCACGGAAAGGATGCCCATGCCGGTGCAGCACCTGAAAAAGGAATCAACGCCATAGCGCTGGCCGCCAAGGCTATTGCAGGTCTCGAACTTGGGCGGATCGATGAGGAAACCACATGCAACATCGGCATCATTGAGGGCGGCATCGCTACCAACATCGTACCGAATCTCGTCAAGGTCAAAGGCGAGGCCCGGAGTCATAATGATGAGAAACTCAACAAAGTTACCGATGGAATTGTTTCCTCTTTCAAAAGGGTGATTGCGGAATATAAAGGTAAAGGTTCATCCGATGATCTGCCGCGTGTTGACATCCGCATTGAAAAAGATTTTTCGCGAACAGACATTCCTGCGGATCATCCGGTGGTCGCACTTGCGACTCAAGCCGCTGAGAATCTCGGCAGAAGGATGAAGACAAAAATCAGCGGCGGCGGCGCGGATGCAAACGTTTTTTTCGAAAAAGGAATTTTTACAGGCGTCCTGGGTACCGGAATGCGCGATATGCATACGGTTCGAGAATCCGTTAACCTCGATGATATGGCTCGCACCGTAGAGCTGCTGATAGAAATCATCCGATTGCATTCGCAGGCTGGCGCCGGTTAAGATGGTTTGGATCGTTTAGATCGTTTCGATGGTTAGGACGGTTCAGTTTGTTGGTATGGTTAGCGGTCGAAGCACACTTAGCGTCCTGAACATTATACGTTTTAAATGATCCTATCATTCTAAACGATCTAAACGAAAGAAATGACAATGATTGCTTATTTTGACTGTTTTTCGGGTATCAGCGGCGATATGACTCTGGGGGCCTTCCTCGATCTCGGGGTTCCTTTGAAATATCTCAAAACACAATTCGAGACACTGCCGGTATCGGGATTCGACCTGTCCGTCGGAACGGTGACGCGAAACGGAATCTGTGCGAAAAGCGTGGACGTCACCGTAACAGATGATGACACATCCAGAAACTATAAAAAAATAACCGCCATCATAGAAAAAAGTCCCATAGATTCCAAGGTTAAGGAAACAAGCCTCAAAATTTTTGAAAAGATCGCCCGTGCAGAATCCCAAATTCACAGATGCCCAAAAGAACAGGTTCATTTTCATGAAGTGGGAGGGATCGATGCACTGATAGATATTGTGGGTACGGCACTGTGTGTCGATTATTTAGGGATTAAAAAGGTCTTGGCTTCACCGATTCCGTTGGGAAGCGGGTTTGTGACCTGCCAGCATGGAACGCTTCCGGTGCCGGCGCCGGCGACCCTCGAAATTCTAAAGGGGGTACCGGTCCGCGGAACGAAAGTTCCCCATGAACTGGTAACGCCAACAGGAGCCGCCATCATCGTCACACTTGCCCATTCTTTCGAAGAAATGCCGGATATGATCATTGAAAAAACCGGGTACGGCGCCGGAAAACGAGACCTTGAAACCATACCGAATCTCTTGAGAATCGTGATCGGCAACCCGACGGGACTTCATGAAAAAACCCGTGACTGGCTTAAAGAAGACAGGATTCTCATGGTTGAAACCTGCATCGATGATATGAATCCGGAGGTTTTTGGGTTCCTGATGGATCGACTCTTTGAAATAGGAGCCCTTGATGTTTACTGGATTCCGATTTTCATGAAAAAGAACAGGCCGGCAACCATGGTCAACGTTTTGTGTCCCGAGGAACTTTGTGAGCGGGTAATGAATTGCATCCTTTCTGAAACCACATCAACAGGGGTGCGGTATTATCCGGCCAAGCGCCGAATGCTTCTTCGCGAACCAATTGTTGTTAAAACATCCTTTGGCGAGATCGCTGCCAAGCGGTTGATTGAATTGGACGGCAGCGCCCGAATCGTTCCCGAATACGAGATATGCAAGAAAATCGCCATTGAGAAAAAGCTTCCTTTGAGGGTGGTTTACGATACGATTCTTAAATCCCTTTAATCACGGATTTAACCGCGGACGAACACGAATAAACACAAATTTAAAACTTATTAGTGTCTATTAGTGTCCATTCGCGGTAGTATACGTTACTATTTCTTGACAAACCAAACGCCAGCCTATAGAGACAAGCCATGAATTTTAAACAGAAATCGGTCGTGTTTTTAGCGACCGGTGGCTACATCGGGAATCTCTCTTTTGCGCCCGGAACATTTGGATCTGCTTTAGGGCTTTTTCTATGTTATTTTCTGTCGAAAATTGGATTATTACGCTCTTTGTTTTTAACCATAGCCTTTATTTTCTGTGCCATGTGGATCGCCCATGAGGCTGAAAAAATATTACAAACAAAAGATCCCGGATGTATTGTTATCGATGAAATTGCAGGCATGATCTTGACATTGTTCGGATTGCCGTTTAACATGATGACGCTTATTCTAGGATTTGTGCTGTTTAGGGTGCTCGATATCTGGAAGCCGTATCCGATTCGATTTTTAGATAAAAATCTATCCGGCGGGGTAGGGATTGTCATGGACGACGTTGCCGCCGGTATTTTGAGCAACCTTGTATTAAGGATTATACTAATAACTATATAGATAACATAATAACAAATGGTTGACCGATTGGATCTCATCCGATACCTGAACTAAATCGATCACGCTATAATTTTTATAAAGGATATTGCATAATTTTGAAGAAAACAAAATCTGTTCAAATTGACGAAGCCCGGCCAGCGAAGAAAAAGAGCGGACTCAGAGAAAATATCGAAGCCATCCTCATCGCCATTGTCCTGGCGCTGTTCATACGCACCTTTGTCATTCAGGCGTTTAAAATTCCATCGGGATCCATGAAAGAGACGCTCAAGATCGGAGACCATATCCTGGTCAATAAATTTATATACGGGATTAAGATTCCATTTTTGCAAACCACCCTCGTTCACATCACAAACCCGAAACGCGGGGATATTGTGGTGTTTAAATTTCCCGAAGATCCCAGCAAGGATTTCATCAAGCGGGTCATCGGCGTTGCCGGAGATGTCATTCAAATCCGCAATAAAAAAGTTTATGTCAACCATAAGCTGTTGAACCATGATCATGGGATTCACACGGATTCCTATGATTTCCCCGCAAGCGTACAGCCCAGGGATAATTTCGGACCGGTCGTTGTCCCCCCCCATTCGCTTTTTGTCATGGGAGATAATCGCGATCAAAGCTATGACAGCCGATTTTGGGGGTTTGTCAATTTGAAAGCCGTGTTGGGCAAGGCGATATTGATTTACTGGTCGTGGAACGGTAATACACACGACGTAAGATGGCACAGGATAGGGGAAATGCTCCATTAAAATTTCTTTTTTCTCTTTCCTAATTCCTGTTTTGATTAAATAAAGGTATGGCGCTTTCAAAAAAAGATATCTTGGATATGGAATCCCTTTCCGTTGACGAAATTACTCTGATTTTGGATACAGCGGACAGAATGAAGGAAATTTCTCAAAGACCTATTAAGAAAGTTCCGACACTGAGAGGCAAAACCGTTGTGCTTTTTTTTTATGAGCCGAGCACGCGGACACGTACATCTTTTGATATCGCCGCAAAACGCTTGAGTGCAGACAGTTTGTCCTTATCCGCAAGCACCAGCAGTATGGTCAAGGGAGAAACCCTGATGGATACGGGTCGGAACCTCGAGGCCATGAATCCGGATGTTATCGTGATTCGACATACCTGTGCGGGAGCGCCGCATGTATTGGCGAAGATATTGAAGTCGTCCGTCATCAATGCCGGTGACGGGATGCATGCCCATCCCACGCAATCTCTGCTCGATCTGATGACCGTAAGAGAAAATAAACATAAGATATCAGGTCTTAAGATTGCCATCATCGGCGATATATCCCACAGCAGGGTGGCGCGATCGAACATTATCGGATTTACAAAAATGGGCGCTGATGTCGTTTTGTCGGGGCCCCCCACGATGATTCCCATGGGCATCGAGACACTTGGCGCAGCAGTAACCCACAACGTGGAAGACGCCATCGAGGATGCCGATGTGGTAATGATGCTCAGGATACAGAAAGAACGCCAGCAGCAATTTCTATTTCCCACGGAAAGAGAATATTCGATGGTGTACGGTTTGAACAATGCCAGGCTTTCAAAGGCCAAAGATGACGTGTTGATCATGCACCCGGGACCGATCAATCGAGGTGTTGAAATTGCCTATGATGTGGCCGACGGACCGTATTCGTTTATTCTCGATCAGGTCACCAACGGCGTTGCCGTTCGCATGGCCCTTTTATACCTCGTGACAGGAGGAGCACATCATGCCGACACTGATTAGAGGGGGACGCGTCATTGATCCCGGGCATGTGAACGATATACTGGATATTGTTATCAAAGATGGAATTATCGTCGATATTAAACAAAACGCGTTAGAGAAAGGCAACGACACGGATTTTACCGTCATCGATGCTTCCGGGAAATTGGTCGTTCCGGGACTGATCGACATCCATGTTCACCTTCGGGACCCGGGTCAAGAATACAAAGAAACCATTGAAAGCGGCAGCCGGGCCGCGGCTTTCGGCGGATTTACCGCCGTTTGCTGCATGCCGAATACCAATCCGGTCAATGACTGCCGGCAGGTTACGGAATATATATTGGAAAAAGCGGCTAAAGCCGGTGCGGCCCGGGTGTATCCTGTTGCGGCCGTCAGCAAAGGGTTAAACGGTGAGCATCTTTGTGAATACGGCGAGTTAAAGGAAGCCGGGGCTGTTGCGCTGTCCGATGATGGGAACCCGGTGACAAACAGCCGGCTCATGCGAAGGGCCTTGGAATATTCGACCCGGTTTAAATTGCCGGTTATCTCCCATTGTGAGGAATTGAGCCTGGCCGCAGGCGGCGCCATGAATGAAGGTGCCGTAGCCACTCGGATGGGGCTGCCGGGAATACCCAACGCCGCCGAGAGTATCATGGTGGTCAGGGATATCGCCCTCAGTGAATTGACGGGGGTTCCTGTTCATATCGCCCATGTCAGTGCCATGGAATCCGTCAGGGCCATCAGGGAAGCCAAGAGAAGAGGGGTGCCGGTTACCGCAGAGACAGCGCCCCATTATTTTTTACTGACCGATGCTTCTGTAAAGGGATATGATACGAATGCCAAAATGAATCCGCCGTTGCGCACCGAACAAGACAAAGAAGCCGTATGCCAGGGACTGGCGGATGGCACTATCGATGTCATTGCCACCGATCATGCGCCGCATTCTTTGATCGAAAAAGCCGTTGAATTCGATCGGGCCGCCAACGGCGTCATCGGACTTGAAACATCGGTGCCCTTAGGATTGAAACTGGTTGATGCAGGCATTTTAGACATTTCGGGTCTCATTGAAAAAATGTCGACGAACCCGGCCAGGATACTTGGTCTTGCAGCGGGATTGAAAATAGGGCTGCCGGCGGATATCACCGTTATTGATCTTGAGCTGTCCTATCAAATAGATGCCGGCAGGTTTCAGTCTCTCAGCCGAAACACGCCATTTGATAAATGGGATGTGAAAGGCAAGGCCATGATGACCCTGGTGGGCGGCAGGATCGTGTTTTGTGACAAGAATTTCAAATCATAATAAAATGAGAAAATAAGATGGAAAATAACCCGCCTCATATTCTGGTCGTCGATGATGAGCTCAGCATGCGCGAACTGCTTGAGGTCATGTTGACCAAAGAAGGATATCAGGTTTCGTGCGCTGAAACAGGACGAAAAGCCATATCCTTGATTGAAAAAACCGATTTTGATCTTCTGCTTTGTGATATCAGGCTCGGAGATATTACCGGAATCGATGTCCTGAAGGCATTGAGAAATCAAAATCAAGTGACTGTGGTCATCATGATTTCAGCCTATGCCACCACCGAAGCCGCGGTTGAAGCCATGAATGAGGGGGCCTACGATTTTGTTCCGAAACCATTCAACAATGAAGAGTTGCTGCTAACCATCAAAAATGCCATAAAGATCAAAACGTTAGAACATGAAAAAAAGATCCTGGATGATGAGCTGAAGAGAACCCTTCATTTTGGAAAGATTGTCGGAAAAAGTCCGTCCATGAGAAATATTTACAACCTTATCAAACAGGTGGCCAAGACCAAGACGAGTATCCTCATCACCGGGGAAAGCGGCACCGGAAAAGAATTGATTGCAAAAGCCATACATGAAGAAAGTGACCGAAACACAGAACCTTTTGTTGTCGTCAATTGCGGAGGTATTCCGGAAACATTGATGGAGAGCGAGCTTTTCGGTCATAAAAAAGGCTCTTTCACCGGAGCGACCCATGACAAAAAAGGGCTTTTTGAAGCCGCCGATAAGGGAACGATCTTTCTGGACGAAATCGGAGAGATTACTCTTCCCATCCAGGTAAAACTGCTAAGGGCTGTTCAGGAACGTGTTTTCAAACCTGTCGGCACTAATGAAGACGTATCCGTTGATATCCGAATCATATCCGCAACCAACAAGAAACTTGAAGAAGAGGTGATTGCCGGAAATTTTCGGGAGGATCTTTTTTATCGACTCAATGTCATTGAAATCAAAGTGCCGCCCCTGAGGGAAAGAAAAGGCGACCTGCGCGTGCTGGCCCAGCATTTTCTGGAAAAATATTCCACTGAAATGGGAAAAGAAGTGTCAAAAATTTCCTCTTATGCCATAGATCTTCTCAATAAATACGATTTTCCCGGAAATATCCGTGAGCTTGAAAACCTGATGGAGAGAAGTATCGCCCTTTCAAGCACCAATATTATTCTGCCGGACAGCCTGGCGCTGTCGTTGCACAAGCGAAGGTGGATCGAAGGGATTAAAAACAGGCGTTTCGATCTGGATGAAGTGAAAAACGGGGTATCGCTGGACAACATCCTCGAGGAAATTGAAAAGGCGTACCTGGAAAGAGCCCTGGAATGCACCAACGGCAGAAAACAGGAAGCAGCCGACCTGCTCGGCATCAGCTTTCGAACGTTTCGCTATCGCATGAGCAAGCTGTATCCGGAATAAAATCGTGTAACGATTTTATGACACGCGGCATTGCCGATAGTCGGAATCATCCTCCCATTTTACCATTATTCCAGTATTCCGGCATTATCCCCACTTTGCAGTATCCCCTATCTCATTATCTCAGTATTCCTTCCGGGCTGTAGAACCTTCCGGGCCGGAGGCCAATTGGGGCGAAACCCCTATGTTTTGCTCAAGTTTCACGTCCATCTGCCGAAATACATTTTTAGAGGCTGTTGGATCTATGACAAAATTCCCTTTTTATGACAATATTTGTCATGCAGAAGAAAACGCTTGGATGGCAGGAAAATATTTAATAGTATATATATATTGAAAAAACGATATGTTAAATCCTTGACCGACGATGATGACCTGAATGGCATACAACTTGCATGAAATGAAAGCAAACGAAAAAATGATCATAAAGTAATTGGATGAGGAGGTGATAGAATCCGCATTATGCTTTTTGAAAGCAGTTTTATAAACCTTATTTTTTTTAAATAATTAACAACAATAAAATTTAAAGGGGGAAAGTCATGCTACGGAAACTTACGAAAAAGAATCAAAAAGGTTTTACACTCATCGAGTTGATGATCGTTATCGCGATTATCGGTATTCTGGCGGCCATCGCCATCCCGAACTTCTTGGCTTATCGTACAAAAGGCCAAAACTCTGCCGCCCAGGCCGCGGCCAAGAATTTTTATCAAACGACCATGGCTTACTTTGC
>CAZQAF010000121.1:0-7937 GCA_964591175.1 uncultured Desulfobacteraceae bacterium
CCGATGCCGACAAAATCCGCTCGAATTCCATGGACGTCACCACGTTGGGATGGCGCATGTAATTGTACGTGTCGTGCTGTCCCGGGTCATACACGTCCGCGCCCGGCGCCAGAATGATGGAACCCGCTTCAATTTCAACGATTTCGCGCTTCTCGGCATGGGTTTTCATGGTGACGGCTTCGGCCTTGCAGGCCTTCACACATTCCAGACACTCGCAGCAAACCATGCAGTTGAGACATTTTTGGGCCTCGGTCTTTGCCGCAACTTCACTCAAACCCTGTTCCACCTCGGTGAAACCGGTTTTGCGCTCTTCTATGGAAATCCGGGGCATTTTCGCCCGCTCGACCTTCCGGATATCTTTTTTGATGGGAAAAAAGTTATTCTGAGGTGTTTCGATCGGCACCCGCCCTTCTATTAAATCCTCTCCGTCAAGATATCTTTTTATGGAAACCGCGGCCTCTTTTCCGGCAGATACCGCTCCAATGGCAATCCATGCGCCGGTTTGGGCGTCGCCGCCGGCAAATACGCTTTTTTTGGTGGTCTGGAAGCTGACGGGATCGACTTTGATGTTGTTCCAACGGTCCAGTTCAATGTCGGTTGTATCTTTTAGGAAAGCGGTGTCGGTTTTCTGCCCGATGGCCGGTATCATCACGTCTGTGTCAACGACAAATTCACTTCCTTCAATGGGGACAGGCCGTCGTCTGCCGCTTTGGTCGGGCTCGCCCAGTTTCATTTTAATGCATTTGAGGCCCACGGTTTTTCCGTTGCGCTGCACCACTTCCACGGGCGCCATGAGAAATTGAATGTCGACCCCCTCTTCCAGGGCGTCTTCGACTTCCTCTTCACGGGCCGGCATTTCTGCACGTGTCCGCCGGTAAAGAATACTGACGGTGTCCGCACCGAGACGAAGCGCGGATCTGGCCGCATCGATGGCCACATCCCCGCCACCCACGATAACCACATTCCCCTCTAAAGCGGTGATGTCCCCCAAAGCAACATCTCTTAAAAATTTTACCCCCGGAATCACGCCGTCCGCATCTTCGCCTGGAATGTTCAGCTTCATATTGGCATGACAGCCGATGGCCAAATACACGGCCTTGTATCCGTCGTTGAGCAGACCGTCTACGGTGATGTCCCGGCCCAGGGCGGTATTGAACTTGATCTCCACCCCGAAACGGGTAATCCATTTGATTTCTTTTTCAAGAATATCCGGCGGAAGACGGTAATCGGGAATACCGACCCTGAGCATGCCGCCGGCCACGGGCAGGGCCTCGAAAATGGTTACCTTGAATCCGTCTCTGGCCAAAAAATAAGCGGCCGTGAGACCGGCAGGCCCCGCGCCGATCACCGCGACATTTTCATCCCGGCGTTTAATATCAACCATGGGCAAATCATCGCTGTCCGCCTGATCGGCCGCAAAACGCTTTAAGGCGCAGATAGCAATCGGCTCATCCACCTCATTTCGCCGGCAATCGGTTTCACAGGGATGCGGGCAGATCCGGCCCAGGACTCCGGGGAGGGGCAGGGTCCGTGTGATCACATCCAAAGCTTCCCTGTATTTCCCCTGGGCGATCATGGCCACATATCCATGGGCGTTGACGCTGTTCGGACAGGCATGGGTGCAGGGCGATTGATCCCTTTTGTCGATGGAATACGCACCGGGCACCGCCTGTGCGTAAGGCTTGTAAACCGCTTTCCGGTCTTTAAGCCGCTCATCGAAAAGGCTTTCGAGACTGACCGGGCACACCTCGGTGCAATCCCCGCACGCAGTACACTTGTCGACATCGATATACCGTGCGCCCTTGTTGAGCGTAGCCTTAAAGTGACCGGCGTCGCCGGTGATCTCTTTAATTTCGGACAGGGTATGAAGCTCTATATTGATGTGCCGGCCGACCTCGACCAGTTTCGGCGAGATAATTCACATGGCACAATCATTCGTGGGAAACGTCTTGTCCAGTTGGGCCATAATGCCGCCGATGGCCGGTGATTTCTCCACAAGATGAACATAAAAGCCTGAATCAGCCAAATCCAGGGCGGACTGCATCCCGGTAATTCCGCCGCCGACGACCAGCACAGATCCGATGAGATCTTTGGACATGGTTCAATTCTCCTGGCAATAGAAGTGTGTAAGATATCGAAAATATTACAGACTATTGTAAGTAAAAATTTATTTGGACCCGCTTGTCTGCCTCGCAGATGGAATAATGGAATAATGGAATGTTGTTTCATAAAGGAATTCTATTAGTTATATTTTTCTGCTGTTAGGTTAAAACGTATTTTATCAATATTCCACATGCCCATTTTCCTCAAAACCCATTATTCCATTATTCCAACATTCCTTCCAGGGCTCAGGCCTAACGCGCCGGAGGCCAATTGTAAGCTCAGCAAACTAACATGAATTATCATGGTATTTAATAGAAGTTTTGGATTCTATTTGTTGCTAAATAACATGTCAATATTTAATGCCCTTTTTTCATTTTCTTGACGACCGCAATGAATTTAATTATGATCCCATAAATTGTATGAAATTTTCAAATCAATGACTGCGATGAAAAATTACAAACACAAAGCCGCTGAAGCTGCGGATTTTCTGAAATCTCATATCCAAACACTCCCGCAAATCGGACTTATCACCGGAACCGGCCTTGGACAAAGTGCAGCGTCGCTTGATATATCTGCATACTTTGATTATAAAAATATCCCTCACTTTCCGATATCCACGGTAGAAAGTCATATTGGAAGGCTTGTTTTCGGAAACATGTGCGGAAAACAGATCATGGCCATGCAGGGACGGATTCATCTTTATGAAGGGTATTCACCCCTATCGGTGTCCTTTCCCATACGGGTCATGCAAGCGCTTGGGGTAAAGACGGTGATCTTTTCAAATGCAGCCGGCGGAGTGAACCCGAACTTCAGCGCCGGCGACATCATGATCATTACCGATCATATCAATCTGACGGGGTCGAATCCTTTGATCGGACCCAATGAAGATGACTGGGGAATCCGGTTTCCGGATATGACCCGTGCCTATGATCAGGACCTGGTGGAACTTGCCGGAACCATTGGAAAAGAAAAAGGGATCTCTTTGCAAAAAGGGGTATATGCGGGCCTTAAGGGACCATCCCTTGAAACCCCGGCCGAGATCCGCTATTTAAGAATCATCGGCGCCGATGCCGTGGGATTTTCAACCGTCCAGGAAGTCATTGCTGCGGTCCATGCCGGCATCCGCGTCCTCGGCATATCGATCATCACCAATACCCATGATCCGGATCAGCCTGTTCCCACAACCGTCGAAGACGTTATTGCCGTTGCCAATGAAACCGCCCCCCGGCTCGAGGCGATTATCAAGGATGTAGTGGATAGAGTTTGAAGTGGTGTTTACCTCAATCGAGGTTTTATGCTTTTGGATTGCTTAAAGAAGCATAAAACTCAGGACGTCGATCCCGAAATAGGTCATTTTTTTGTGTCATCAATTTGTTTCGGGCAAGACTTAAGTCGATCTCGACAATATACAGTTCTTCCTTATCCGGCGCCGCGCGATAGACGATGTCGCCTTTTGGCGCTGTCACCTGGCTTTTGCCCGTGAATTTCAATTCTCCGTGGGACCGCACATCTGTGCCAATGCGATTGGCGGTGACGGCAAACACAGCGTTTTCAAGGCATCGCGTTACCATGGCCTTCTGGCACCAGTCGAGGACCAGGTTCGACGGATGGCACAGGATGTCGGCCCCTTGTAGAGAAAGTATCCGCGCAACCTCCGGAAACGCCCAGTCAAAACAAACCATCAGGCCGATCTTTGCGCCTCGGACGTCAATGGTCTCAAGGGGCGTATCCCCCGGGTCAAAATAGTCCTTTTCCGTGTTAAAAAGATGGAGTTTTCGATAGGTGTGAAGGACGCCATGGGCACCGATGAGCAGTGCGCTGTTGAACAGTTTATCGGCACTTCTCTCGGCAAAGCCGGTGACCAGGAAAAAATCCCGCTCTCTACACAAACGGGTTAAACCCTCGACAGTCGCCGATGTCTCAGGATCTTCGGCCATGCTCATCAATTCCGACCGATGCTGAAAATAATAACCGGTAAAGGCCAATTCCGGGAGAACGACGAGGTCGGCATCGACATTTTCAAGCGCGGAAAGCACCTTTGCAAGGTTCGTCTCGACCTCGCCGAACTTCGGTTCAAATTGAAAGAATCCTATTTTTAACATTCAGACATCCTTTCTAATTGGAGGATTCACTCCAATCGGAGTTTTTGAGTTGAAAAAAAGTTGTAAGCCGCCATCACTTTCTTGACAATACCTTGTTATTGTATAAAAGATGTTACCATTTGAATAATGCATGTCAACCGCTGATCGCCCAAGGTCTAACACAAACCAATGAAATATGATGTCATTCTGCATAACGGCACCATCATTACAATGAATTCTGATTTGGATGTCATTGAAAACGGTGTGGTGTGTATAAAAAACGGCGAACTGGTCAAAATTGAATCGCTGAAAAACGATCTCTCGCTTCCTGAAGCAGAAACGACCATCGATGCCCAGGGCGGCATCATTATGCCGGGCCTGGTGAACACCCACACCCACCTTCCCATGTCGCTGTTCAGAGGTTTGGCCGATGACCTGCCCCTTTCCGTATGGCTGAACGAATACATATTCCCGGCTGAATCAAAATTCATTATCCCTGATTCCGTAAGAATCGGAACGCTGCTGTCCTGCGCTGAAATGCTGCTGTCGGGAGCCACCACCTGTTGTGACGGATATTTTTACGAAGACCATGTGGCAGAAGCGGTAAATGAAGCGGGGATGCGGGCGATACTGGCCCAAGGGGTAATCGACTTTCCGGCGCCGGGAGTTCCGGATCCAACGAACAACATCAACCATACCGCAGCATTCATACAAAAATGGCAGAACATATCGCCTTTGATTACACCTTCGATCTTTTGCCATTCCCCCTATACCTGTTCCAAGGCGACACTCAAAAAAGCCAAGGATCTTGCCAACGCAGAAACAGTACTTTTCCAGATTCATGCAGCCGAAACCAAAGACGAATATGTCCGGATTCAGACAGAACATCGAACAACGCCGATCGACTACCTGGACAGCATCGGCATCATCGATAAAAACACGCTCCTGGTCCATGCTGTCTGGCTGGATGACAACGACATCAACACCATTGCCGCACGCGGAGCCAGCGTCTCCCATAACCCTGAAAGCAACATGAAGCTTGCTTCGGGAATTGCGCCGGTTCCATCTTTGCTGAAAGCCGGAGTAAAAGTTGGGCTGGGAACAGACGGATGCGCCAGCAACAACAATCTGGATTTGATGTCAGAGATGGATACAGCCGCCAAACTCCACAAGGTCAACGCTCTGGACCCCACACTGATGGATGCCGCCACTATTCTGAAAATGGCAACCATCCAAGGGGCAAAAGCCTTAGGTCTCGATGCTGTCATCGGTTCACTGGAAATCGGAAAAAAGGCGGATGTCATTGTTATCGATACCCGAAAACCTCACCTCGTTCCGGTTTATAATCCGGTCTCCCATATCGTTTATGCCGCCCAGGGGCCCGACGTACGGGATGTCATCGTCAACGGACGACTCCTCGTCCAAAACCGGAAACTGCTGACGATCGATATAGAAAACATCCTCGAAAAGGTGACCAGGCTTAGCAAGACCATAAAGAAATAATAAAATAATTTTATGTGGCCTGATCAAAATGGAAGTATTGTTGACTTGACTATCAAAGCTGGGATTTCACAATATTTCATTATCTGGTTTTTCTCAAATTAATACCCGTTGGCACATCGTTTCCCGTATGTTGCGGCGGCCGTCTACAATGTCATGAATAATAACCGCTTTGCCCAAGATCTGATAGATGATTCGATAATTTTTAATGACAATTTGGCGGCACAACATTTCGCTGAGGCCTTCAAGTTCAGATGGAGTATGGCCACCCTCGGAGATTTCTGACGAAAAAGCTTCACAGATCGGCATCAAAGCTTTTGCCTATAAATCAATGGTAACGGCTGATCTGGCTAAAACGGTTCGAAAAGTGTTGGATGAGGCAAAAAGCCGATTCATGTTTATTTAGGTTTTTCAGTCGAGATCAAGACGAGGCCGAGAATCAACCCGCCCCGCTTGTTCACGGGATCTTCGACACGCATACTCAAGTATATTGACAACTACAGTGATATTTTATATAATGTTTTAAACATAGAAAGACAGATAGATCGAAAGGGCAAATCCGTTGAAAGGCGGTGACGCAAAACCACGGGTCTAAAGCTGAAAAGCTATGACAGCCGGGTTGCCGAAGTTACTTAACAGCCTTTGGGAATGCTTGCCCAAAGGCTGTTTTATTTTTGTGGTCTTGTCGTTAAAAAACGTATGGGAGGTGTTGATAAAATGAAGCTTATTTTACCGTGGGGGTAAAAAATGATGATCATTGTCCCTGCCGGGTCGACCCGGCAGGGTTATATCGTAGCAGAAAGTATATAAGGTATTAATTTTCAGAAAAAGAAGGGGAAAACCATGTCATGGTTCAAAGTCTATTTGATATATGAGCAGGCAGCAGCAAATGAACATATTAAACTTCAAAAAGATTTTCACAAGCTATTCATCGATAATCAAAATCCCGAAGGAATGGCTCTATTTTCTGACAGATACGAATGGGATAATCAGGTCTTTTTCCCTTTTTACTTTTCTCCGGATTCCGTGCGATTTACAGAAACACTTATCTCATCATATTCAGGAGCCCCTTGTGAACAACCTAAAAAAGAATTCCTGAAATTAATAGCCGGTAGGCCGGCTGATTTTGACCTATCGGAATGTTGATTTTTAAAAGTCAAACGTAACAAAGTCTGATTTTTCTATTATAATGAATAAGTTATATTCTATTTATTGTCTTTTAATGTTTTTATCCCCAGCAGAGTATAAGCGGGACAATTCCCAATAAAACTAGTGATAAAGAATGCTATTGCAAAGATTCCTAGAACAGTTGCAGTAATACCCGATATTTTTCCGTTGAAATACAATATCGCTACGATTACTGCTAATGATATTCTAATTCCCCGGTCAACGGTTCCCATGTTTTTTTTCATCTCATTTCTCCTTTCCAGGTGAATATTATGATCCTGAATGGTTCTATCCCGGTGCTCCATAGCAGATATCACCGCCCCGGTGAATGGTTTTCAAACAATGTCAATTAATCACACACGATAAAATAAAGCGGTTTTTCGAATCTTAAATCGGTATCTCCACCAACAAATGCGTTCCTTTGCCCAAAATTGATTCTATGGTCAACTCTCCATCGAGTTGCAGGGCCCTTTCTCTCATAATAACGAGTCCCAGTGGCCCTTTCCCTTTCGATATCTTCATTGCCTTGTTCTGATCAAAACCAACGCCATTATCTTCCACACTTAGAGAAAGCACGGCACCTTTTTTTAACAGGCTCACATAAACATTTTTAGCCTTGGCATGTTTAACGATATTATTTAATGCCTCCTGTACGATGCGGTAAATGGCAAGCTCCTTTTCCCTATCAAATCGTTTCTGAACATTTCGATTGAAAAAACCGATTTTAATATCCGTAAGCTCTCTAAATTCATTTAATAACGAACGAAGAGAAGGCACCAAACCCAAAGCATCTAATATGCCGGGCATTAACCTCTGAGAACTATTATTAAGATCATTTATGGCCAGATTCGCTCTTTTTATCGCGGTCTTTGTCAAAGACCCCAACTCGGTATCAGGTTTTAATTTGTCATCGATAATTTCAAGATATATTTTGAGTGAAGTTAAAATTTGACCAATATTGTCATGAAGCTCCATAGCGATATCATGACGATCTTTTTCCAGAAGGTCGATAAGTCTTTTTGATAAAATTTTTCTTTGATTAGACTCCGCCAATAAATTTTCTTTAGAAATCTTTAAAGCTTCCTC
>CAZQAF010000122.1:0-7880 GCA_964591175.1 uncultured Desulfobacteraceae bacterium
TTATTGGCGCCGTCATGATCAGTTTTTCCGGCGTATGGGTTAAAGTCAGTCATGTTACGCCAACCGTTTCCGCGTTCTACCGCGTCTTTTTCGGCGGTATCATCTTGTTGTCAGCCGCTTTATTCCGTCGTGAAATGATTTGGCATGGCGGGCGACAGTTGCTGCTGAGTTTGACCTGCGGCTTGCTTTTTGCCGTTGACCTTGTGTTCTATCATTACAGCGTAATTTATGTAGGACCCGGACTGGGAACGATCCTGCCTAATTTCCAGGTATTTATCCTCGCCATAACGGGAATATTCTTTTTCGGAGAAAAGGTTCGCTTACTTTTTTTGATTTCAATTCCCCTCGCGGTTATCGGCCTTTTCCTGATTGTCGGTATCGATTGGGGACAACTGGACCGGTTAAACAAAATCGGCGTTTATTTCGGCCTCGGCGCTGCTGTGTGTTATGCGGCGTTTTTATTGTCTCTTCGCAAACTTCAGTCAGACCAGGCCGGATTATCTTTTTTCTATGTTTTGACCGTGGTTTCTCTTTCGGCATCCATTTTTTTAGGCCTGGACATTTTTCGAAACGGCGACACTTTTAATATACCGGATCTGCAAAGCTTTTTCGCACTAATGGCCCTGGGGCTGTTTAGCCAGACCATCGGCTGGATGCTCATTGCCAATGCCTTACCGGCGATCCTCGCTTCCGTGTCCGGTTTTATTTTGCTTCTTCAGCCCGCTCTCGCATTTGTCTGGGATGTATTGATCTTTCAACGACCGACAAGTCTGACGAATTGGGCCGGCGTTTTTATTGTACTCTTCGCCATCTACTTTGGTTCTGTAAAGCCGTCTCAGTCCTGATGTTGGATGGGATACCCGTTGTCGATGGGCAACGCAAATGCAAATTGTAACAGGGGAGTTTCAAATTCGGGGGGAACATGTTCGAACAAATCCTGGCTGCCAAAAAAAGATTGAAAGGCCATGCCAATGTGACGCCGGTCATGACATCGCGAACCTTAAACCAATGGATCGGCGCCGAAGTCTATTTCAAGTGTGAAAATCTACAGAGGATCGGGGCATTCAAGTTCCGCGGCGCATTCAACAGTATTTCCAAGCTTTCAAAAGCCGAAAAAGATCGCGGCGTCATTACCTATTCCTCGGGAAACCATGCCCAGGCTGTGGCCCTGGTAGGCCGGATGCTGGATGTTCAAACCACCATCGTCATGCCGAACAACGCTCCTGCAACCAAACTCGCCGCCACCAGGGATTATGGTGCAACGATCGTCGAGTATGATCCAGGGAAAGCCAGCCGTGAAGCCGTGGCGAAAAGTCTCCAGGAAAAAAACGGTCTTACAATGATTCCACCCTTTGATCACCCGGATGTCATTGCCGGCCAAGGAACCGCTGCGCTGGAGATGTTTGATCAGATCGGACATATCGATAACCTTCTGGTTCCCTGCGGCGGCGGCGGTCTGTTGAGCGGTTCGGCCATTGCTGCCAAAAATATCGATCCGGATTGCCGGGTCATCGGTGTTGAGCCGGAATTGGCCGATGATGCCACAAAGTCATTTTACACCAAACAACTTCATTGCGTAAAAAACCCGCCCACCATCGCCGACGGAACCCGCACCCCGTCTCTGGGCAACATCACCTTCCCCCTGATACTCGAGTATGTGGATGAGATGAAGACCGTATCGGAAGCAGCGATCATGGAAGCGGTAAAATTCTTCTTCTTTCGAATGAAGCTGGTGGTTGAGCCGTCAGGCGCGCTGGGTCTGGCGGCGGTATTGAGCCGGGCCGTAACTGTCCAAGGCCGAGCAGGCATCATTGTCAGCGGCGGCAACATTGATTCGGCCACCATGACAACGATCCTGAACTCATGAAAAAAGTGGATGCTCCGTTATGCATCGCCGGTCGGTATGATGCCGGCTGTTTAAGCGTCACTTAATTTTTCCCCAAGCGCTTTCACCGGTTTGATGGCCGGCGGCTGGTAAATCATATAACTTTGTACCGGGTAACGCGTGCCTTTGGCGTGGGTTTTTTTCAAACCGTCCAAAAGCGAATCACAATCGCTTGCCGGAAAAGTGAAAAACATCTCGGATTCATCCGTGCCGGCCAGAATGCGCTCTCCCCGTCCGGGATGGACAAATGCGGGTTTGCCGGTGAAATAAGGCTTTACGGCCGAAAGGCATGAAATGCCGAATCCCGTGGTTTTGGATTCGATAAGCTTGCCATAGTGATAAACATAACCGGCAGCCAGACGGGCCATTTGCGCGGGTGTTCCGTAAATCACGATAATGTCCGGATCGACCGGCGCCATATCCAGCGGGAAAATGGCTATTCCGCTGATCTCTCCTGCCGGTATGGGGTCCAGTTCCTTTGTTGCCGCCTCGGCAAGTTCGATACTGTCGAAATACCCCATGTCTACGAAGTATTCAGAAAAATGGGTGTTGCTTTCAAGTCGTTTCAAACCCAGTGCCGCAAGGCAGGGGGTGCAGTTGATATCTTCCGCCACCGCTCCGACGACCCTGCCCCAGCGTCTTGCCATGGTTGTCCACTGGCAAAGTGAAATCTTAATACCATACTTCGAGGGCCTGACGGCTTCCACCGGAAGTTTATCCATATCTTTGACAAATTTTACTCCGATCGGGAATGTTTGGGGACGAATCATCTTGGAAATTTCTTCCGAATATATCTTATAATCCATTGATGCCTCCTGTCGGCGATTATTGCCGGATTGTTTGATGAATATGTTAATTTATCTGTCACTAGACCTTTTCTATCGTTTTGATCAGGTAAAATCGGCATTGAGGTTTTTTATGGAACACAGATGACACGGATTTTACGGATTTCCGCGGATATTTAATTGGGTTCGCTTCGCTCACTGGGCGCAGCCCCAAAAATTTAGGATCTGTGCAAATCCGTAAAATCCGTGTCATCTGTGTTCTATCTTTTTAGCTTCTGTTGTAGCATGACTTGACATTATCTCGCTAATCATATATAAGTCAAATTAATTATTTTAATGATAAAGATTAGGAATATTACTTTTTAATGGAATGGCAGCAGATCATCGGTTTTTACCATACGGCAAAGCTGGGCAGCTTTACAAAGGCGGCCGAGGCCACCTTCCGGACCCAGTCGGCCATCAGCCAACAGATCAAAAATTTAGAAGAAGAGTTCGGATGCCGGCTTTTTGAAAGAATCGGCAAGCGAAACCTGCGTCTGACATCCGCCGGCAAGCGATTTTTGAAGTTTTCGGAAACCGTTTTGGAAAATTTTGATTCGCTGATTGAAGAATTCAATGATCTCGAAAATTCTAAAAAAGGACATCTGAAAATAGCGGCGCCGTTTACAACGCTCTTCCATTTGATCCCTTCCGCCGTGAAAAGGTATACGGTGCTGTTCCCTGATGTTGAATTGACCATACGCGATCGGTCCCAGCAGGATATTCTCGAACTCGTAAAAAATGGGGAGGTCGATTTCGGTTTCGTGCTTGAATCCAATGTTTTTAAAGATCTTCTGGCATTTCGCTGGAAGAAGGTGCAAACTGTCTTGATGACCCCCGTTGATCATCCGTTGACCAAAATTAAAAGGGCGACGCTGAAACAAATTGGAAAATACCCCATGATTTTACCGCCTGCGAATTTGAAATATCGCAGTGATTTGGAATCGAGATTTCAAAAACAAGGCACTGACTGCCGCATCATCATGGAATCTTCCAATGTCGAGCTCAGCGCTTTATATGTGGGAATGGGGCTTGGAATTTCTTTTGCAACCGTGGTGGCGGATTTGCCGGAACCGGCGCAGAGAAAATTACGGTTTTTATCCATGGATCATTTATTCAAACCCGATTATATCGCGGTTGTGATGAGAAAGGGCAAAACTCTGTTTTCTTTTAAGCGCGCCTTTATTTCCGTTCTTTTCGGAGAACCGGCGCCTTCTCGTTAATCTGTCGAAGGTCTCTGCTTTGACGACGGCAGGATTTTGTTTAGAAGTGGTTTCAAAGCCTTCAATCGGGCTCAAGGTCAAGGCGGACTGAAACGGCCAACCGCAGGAATATCGGGAATATTTCGAGGATTGGACGTCTCAGTCCAACACAGAGATTGAGCCCGAGGGGGGGTTGAAACCACTTCTATGAAGTCTTTTTCAATACCCGTAAGATTTCCCTGCCGAAGACCTTTTTCTGCCACTGTTTCATTCCCGCTATCGCGTCGAAGGCGTTTTCGTCAACGGGGTTGTTGACGGCAAGGGCAGTGATCAGCGCATTATTGCAAAGCAGCCCCGGATGGATCTTAAGGGTTCTCGCCCTTGCGGCCCGCCAGGTTTTGAGAGCCTTGATTCGTCTCGGCGCACCTTTCGGCAGTACCGGAGGCTTTCTGGAAAGGTAAACCGGAAGTGCATCGTCGGGTATTTCCAAGGCGCCGGCCACCGCCTGAATCACGCCATTGCCGTACATGGATATCTGTCTGCTGCTCAGTGTGCTGACGCGTTTTAAACGACGTAATGAGACGGGCCTTGCCGTTGCAATCTTCATTATCGAATCGTTGCTGATAATTTTAAAAAGCGGTTTATCTTTTTCTTCCGCCACTTTATTTCTGAATTGCAGCAAGGCTTCAAGCACTGCCAAACTTCTTGATTTAAGCCGTCCTGCGCCTTTGAACTTTGAGAATAACGGCCCTGACTCCATCAAATCGGGCCTCACCCTTGCCAAATCATCACATTCTTCGCGTACCCAGTCCAGCCGTCCGATTTCTTCGAGCTGACGGGTCAAAATTTCGGCAAGGGGAAGAAGATACATCACATCCGTTGAAGCATACGCAGCCATCTCCTTTGGCAGCGGCCTTTTGGACCAGTCTTTTTTCTGGTATTTTTTATCGATATCGACATTAAAAAACTTCTTCAACACAGCCTGAAGGCCGCTCTCTTCGAGTCCTATGAACCTCGAGGCCAGTTCCGTATCAAAAAGATTGCGGACACTGATTTTAAAATCCCGATAAAGACTTCTAATATCATAATCTGCGCCGTGGAAAACCTTTCGAATGCCGGGATTTGAAAAAAGCGGCTTAAGCGGAGACAGATCCTCTATCATCAACGGATCCACCATGACAGACCATTTCGCTTTTGCAATCTGAACCAGGCAAACCTTTTCCTTATAATGGTACATGGAGTCCGCTTCAAGATCAACGGCAACGGCTTTTTCATGTTCAAAATGGCCGGCTGCTTTTTTGAGTTCGGCCGGGGTGTCTATGATCCTGTAGTTCGTTTCCATTCAATTTTTCCTTGACCCTTGACGCTATTTCTCCTAAATATTTTCACCTAAACTGAGCGTTTCAAATTTTAAAATGAGGATAAGATATTTTTGTTTTGAAATGAATTATATTGATTTATAATTTTAAAATTTGAAACCCTTCGGGATCGCCGATCTTACCGCATCTACTGCGTCAGATGCCATCCCGCATAGTTGACTATCGCGGAACGGCATCTTTCTTGTATCTGCGGCAACCTCGACAATCGCTCAACTCAGGTTTCATTAATTTCCATGCAAAATTCAGATGTTTTTGCAAAATATTATAACCAACGATTTAGGTGATATTACAATGGTGAACATAACATTTCCTGATGGTAATATAAAGCGTTTTGAAGACGGCCTCACGGGTTTGGATGTGGCTAAAAGCATTTCAGAGGGTTTTGCGAGAAACTGCGTGGCCATGGCGCTGAATTCAAAGCCTGTCGACTTGAATACAATGATCGCGGAAGATGCCGAAGTCAGACTGATCACCACCAAAGATCCGGAGGCCTTGCACATCCTCCGCCACAGTGCCGCCCACGTGATGGCACAGGCTGTTTTACATCTTTACAAAGACGCCAAACTGACCATCGGACCTTCGGTAGAAGATGGGTTTTATTACGATATCGACATGGAACCGGTTTCAGAAGAAGACTTTGATAAAATCGAAGCTGAAATGAAAAAGGCCATCAAAGCCAAAATCCCCTTTGAACGGCGTGTGGTCTCAAAATCAGAGGCAATGGCGCTTTACAAAGACGAACCGTACAAACTCGAGATGATTTCGGAACTGGAAGAAGGTACGATTTCATTGTACAAACACGGCGATTTTACGGATCTGTGCCGGGGCCCGCACATTCCCCATACCGGATTTATCAAGGCCGTCAAGTTGATGAAAGTTTCCGGCGCGTACTGGCGGGCCGATCAGACCAAGGCACAGCTCCAGAGAATATACGGTACGGCGTTTTTTTCAAAGAAAGAACTGGATGAATATTTACATTTTCTCGAAGAAGCCAAAAAAAGAAACCACCGCAAACTCGGCATTGCGCTCGATCTTTTCAGCTTCCACGACGAGGCGCCGGGCATGCCTTTTTTTCACCCAAAAGGCATCTCTATTTGGAACTGCCTGCTCGATTACTGGCGGGAAGAACACACAAGAGCCGGCTATGTTGAAACAAAAACACCGATCATGCTCAATCGAAGTCTGTGGGAAAAAAGCGGCCATTGGGACAATTATCGTGAGAACATGTACACATCCCTTGTCGATGAACAGGAATACGCGATAAAACCCATGAATTGTCCGGGGGGCATGTTGCTATACGGCATGAAACCCCATTCTTATAAAGACCTTCCCATTCGAGCCGCAGAAATCGGGCTGGTTCACCGGCACGAACTCAGCGGCGTGCTTTCCGGGCTGTTCCGGGTCAGGGCCTTTCACCAGGATGATGCGCATATTTTTATGAGACCGGATCAGATCGAAAAAGAAATCCTGGGCGTGCTGAAACTGGTGAACCGGATTTACAGCACATTCGGCCTCGGGTTTCATCTGGAGCTCTCCACAAGACCGGAAAAATCCATTGGAACGGATCAGCAATGGCAACTGACCACAGAAGGTCTCAAGGCCGCGCTGGATGCGTACGGCCAGGACTACAAAATCAACGAGGGAGACGGCGCGTTTTACGGCCCGAAAATAGATGTGCACATCAAAGACGCCCTGGGCAGAACCTGGCAGTGCGGCACCATTCAGCTCGACATGTCCCAGCCGGAGCGGTTCAATTTATCCTACATCGATCAAAACAATGAAAAACAGCGCCCCATCATGATTCACCGGGTCATCTACGGCTCCGTCGAACGATTTTTCGGGATTCTCATCGAACACTTTGCCGGCAAGTTCCCGCTGTGGATGGCGCCGGTCCAGGTCGTTCTCCTGCCCATCAACGACGATCTCGTATCCCACGCAAACGAGGTGAGAATCATGCTTGAAAGGGCCGGGCTCCGCACGGAACTGGACGACAGGACCGAAAGTCTGAACAAAAAAGTGAGAGACGCCCAGCTTGGCAACATCCCCCTGATTCTGACTATCGGGGATAAAGAAAAAAAATCCGAGAGCCTTTCGGTGAGAACCCTTGACGGCAACGTCCGGTTCGGCGTTTCCCATGAAGAATTTCTGGAAAAAGCGCTGTCCCACATCCGGGAAAGAAAATTGGATCTTAATCTTTTCTTAGCATAAACACAGGATTTGATGAACTTTTGAAAAGTCAAAACTGAGGCCGCAAAGAAAAAAGTTCAAGGCGTCGCGAGTTTCGTGGAATGAGACGTACTTATGTACGACATAGTGAATACGAAATGAAGCGCAACGCAGAAATTGGACTTTTTACGAAGCCGTCAGGATTTAGGTATGACCGATAACGCGGGTATAAAAACCCACAACATAAAATGGTGCGACTTGCGCTGTGAACAGGCCCGGTTTGCAAAACAGGATGCCATGGACGGGAGCTGCCGAACGTTTCTGTCCCTCTGGTGCGACAAGCTTCAAAAGCATGTTACCAAGAATGCACCCTGTGAAGACCTGTTCGGAAAAAGACGGCCCACAACGGGCTTTTGAGGTCCGA
>CAZQAF010000123.1:0-7699 GCA_964591175.1 uncultured Desulfobacteraceae bacterium
CTTTGTAATTTAACGAATCCACTCTATTTTAACCAGATGTTCGACATTTTTGAATTCAGGATCTCCGGTTACGATGGTCGCGTTTTGCGCTTTGGCGCAGGCGATGGCAAAACAGTCGGCGTAAGATATCGGATATTCTGCTTTAATCTCGGCTGCCTGATAAACCAGAACTTCGGGAACAGCCAGCATTTTAAAATCAAGTTGATGAATGCGGCCCAATATTTCAATTTTTTTCTGATCCCCAAACATTCTCTTGGTGATGCAAATGATTTCACCCAGGTTTATAACGCAAATAAAGCGGTCGATGTGTTCTTTTAAGCTTTTTTGCAAAATATTGAATACGATATTTGCGCCGATTTCATTTTGAAAAAAGGCCAGCAGGGCATGGCTGTCAAACAAATATCCGGATGTCATTGGGCAAAATCCTTTTTTCTCTCTTTTAAAAGCGCCTTGGACATCGACGGGGTTTTGGGAATACACCCCATGGCGTCCTGAACCGGATCTTTAACCGGCGGGACCAGATATAAAAGATTGCCGTATTCAAAGATCTTTAGCACATTGCCGGGATGTATATTGTATTTTTTTCGAATCGAAGCGGGAATTACGATTTGCCCTTTATTTAACACTTTGACCGTATTCATTATGAGCCCCTAAAAGTTATACGTTTACAGGAAAACGTATAACAAAAGTTTTTGAAAGTCAATAGACGCATAATTGTCATGATATATACCGCTTTCTTACGGGTTGATCAGTTCATTGGCAAGTCGAGCATCCCATTAATGAGATGCCGCTAAATGGGGGATCAGGAGGTGGTGCTGAATAAATAATTCATAGAAACGGCGTCAGAGGTACTCTTTGACCCCTTTAAAACTTTTTCTGTGAATCGGGCAGCATCCAAATTGCCGGATCGCCTCTTTGTGCGCTTTGGTGGGGTATCCTTTGTGTTTCGAGAATCCAAACTGGGGGTAATCCTGGTGGTATCTTTCCATCAAACTGTCTCGGGTGACCTTTGCAATAATCGATGCCGCGGCAATGGAAATACTCAGGGTGTCACCCTTGGGAATCGCCTCCTGGGGGAGAGGGGACGAGATCGAAAATGTGCCGTCGATGAGCAGACAATCCGGCTGAGGCGCAAGGTTGTCAACTGCCGAGGCCATGGCGGCAAGGGCGGCCTGAAGAATGTTGATGCGGTCTATTTCAACGGGGTCAATGATGCCGATCCCGATGGAGACAGCCTTATCATATATCTTTTCGTAAAGATAAAATCGCTTTTTCGGAGTTAATTTTTTTGAGTCGATGACACCGGGAACCTGAAAAGAAACGGGCAAAATGACCGCCGCAGACACCACCGGGCCGGCCAATGGTCCCCGGCCGGCTTCATCAATACCTGCAATTTTTGAAAAGCCTTTTTGAAACGCTTTTTTTTCAAATGACCACAGGTGTTGTCCCATGAAATCCCAACGTAAATATGTTGCCGACTAATTGATTCGACGCTCTTTTATCCTTGCCGCTTTGCCCCTTAATTTCCGAAGATAATAAATTTTTGAGCGGCGTACCCGGCCATGGGTAATCACTTCAATTTTGTCGATGATCGGAGAATGAAGTGGAAAAATACGTTCGACACCGATGCCATACGATACTTTCCGAACGGTAAACGTGGCCCGGGTTGCACCGCCTCGCTTGCTGATCACAACGCCCTGAAAAACCTGGATACGTTCTTTTTCACCTTCTTTTATCTTTACATGAACTTTTACGGTATCACCCGCGGCAAAACTGGGCAAGTCCAGCCGCATCATCTCTCTTTCGATCTGTGTTACTCTTTCCATGCCAAATCTCCATAATTAGTAAAAAATTTATTACTTCAATCCTTTTTCCCTAACAGCCGGTCAAGCATAACGGCCGCAGCAGACCTCACGGACAGGTGATTGTAGCCGGTGTTTCCTGACACCGGATCGAGAACATAGTCTGCCTCGGCAATAAAACTTTCCGAAAGTCCCCAGCCGGTTCCCAGTATCAAGAGATACGAGGCACCGTCCTGCAACATTTCGCGGAAACGTTTAAAACTGATATTTCGGGAGTTTTGATTGGCGCTGGTTACAATCGTTTTAGGCGCATCCCCGGTGTTTTCGCGTATATCATCGATCACTTCAGCCAACGTATTCTTGATGACGATCAGTTTCAGCGCTTCTTTTCGTTTTGGATTGTAGGTTCCCCCGGTTCCTTCTAACCAGTGGGCCACAATTTTCTCAACCAGTTCTTTTTGATCCGCCAAGGGCGTCACCACATAAAATGCCCGAACACCGTATGTTTTAGCCGCTCTTGATATGTCATGCAAATCAAGGTTCGTTACTGCTGATGCAATAATTTTACCATTTTTATTGACCACCGGATAATGCACCAGGGCCAGGTATAAATTGGCTGTGTATGATTTTTTCAATATCAATACACCATTTTTTCAGAATGTCGATCTCCTCTTTGCTCAGGGCTCTGTTTTCCAGCAAATCCGGGCGCTTTAAAACTGTTCGAATCAGCGATGCTTCAAGCCGCCATTTGTCAATTTTTTGGTGGTTTCCGGATAATAGAACCTCGGGAACGTCATGTCCCTCAAAACTGCTTGGCCGTGTATATTGCCCGTGTTTTAAAACACTGTCCGAAAAGGTCTCTTTTTCGGCAGACTCTTTGTCGCCGAGCACGCCGGGAATCAGCCGAGTCAGCGCATCTATGATGATCATGGCCGCAAGTTCACCACCGGTCAAGATATAATCACCGATGGAAACCTCATCATCGATAAAATCCTGACAAATCCGTTCATCCACCCCTTCATACCGGCCACAAATCAAAACAAGCTCACCCAATGCCGACAATTCGTTGGCAACTCGTTGATCAAAACGTCGTCCCTGGGGCGTCAATAGAATTTTTTTTGCAAAAGGTGCCTTTTTTGTTGCCGATCGGATGGCGGCGGCCAGGGGTTCCGGCTTCATGACCATTCCGCAGCCCCCGCCATATGGCCGGTCATCCGTGCTCCGGTGTTTTCCTGTTGCAAAATCTCTGATATCTATGGCGGATACGCTAATTTTCTGTTCTTCTATTGCCTTTCTGATAATGCCGTGTTCCCGAAAAGGATCGAACATTTTCGGGAAAATCGTCAGGACTATGAAATTCATCCCTTCTTTAGCGTTTTGCAATGGTCTCATTGTCGACGTGCAAATCTGCGATTTTTTAAACAGATAATTACAAGGCGTTAAAAAAGCACCTTCCCTGAGGTGCTTTAACCGATAAAAACTTTTCGACCCCTCATAGGGTAAAAAAATAGATATCACAAGCCTTCGGGCAAATCCACACGCATGATCTTGTTTTTGAAATCTATGTTTAACACCACCGATTCAATCGCCGGAATCAAAATTTCATGATCATTATTATCATGATTTTTAACGACATATACGTCGTTGCTCCCAGTGGGTATGATCGATTCAATACAGCCGATGTATTGATCGTCGGTTGAAAAAACCGAAAGCCCGATAAGATCGATCCAGTAGTAGCTTCCTTTTACAAGTTCGGGAAGCGAGGTTCGTTCGATGAAAAACTCGGCGCCGACCAGACCATCGGCCATATCACGGTCATCAATGCCTTTTAATGATAAAAGCATTGATCTGCCGTGAGGTTTGGCCCATTGAATTGAATATCTTTTTTCAATTTGCCCGGCCTGTATGACAAGAATCGATCTGCCCGGTTTGAACACGGTTTCGGACTCGGCATAAGAGCAAACTTTCAGATTTCCGTTTATACCGTGGGAACCAACGACCTTTCCAACGATAAGAAATCCGATTTTTTGAACATCATCACTCAATAATTTCAAGAACCGATCGCTTTTTTAATTTGGCAGAAGCAGCGCTTAATATGGTCCGCATGGCCCGTGCCGTACGACCCTGCTTACCAATCACCTTCCCCAGGTCTTCTTTGGCCACTTTGAGTTCCAAGACCGAAGTCTGGTTACCTTCTACCTCTGAAACTTCAACCTGTTCCGGATTGTCCACCAACGCCTGAGCAATATATTTAATCAGCTCTTTCATAGCTCCATCTCCTTTGTTGGATTTTCAGCGTTAGAGGTAAAGATACTTATGTAAGTTTAGCAAAAAAACCTTCTTTTTTCAAAAGGCTTTTTACCGTGTCGGAAAGAATAGCGCCCTGATCGATCCAATATCTGATTCGCTCTTGTTTTAAAACAATCCCGGCCGGGTCCTGCAATGGATTGTATGTGCCGACATTTTCCAAAAATCTGCCGTCCCGGGGGGATTTATTATCCGCCACAACAATTCGATAAAAAGGTCTTTTTTTAGCTCCGTGCCTGGCCAGCCTGATTTTAACAGCCATACAGCTTTCTCCTTCAAAACGGCGGCATACCCATACCCATTCCGCGCATGCCGCCTTGGTTTAACTTTTTGATCATTTTCATAATCTGGGTATAATTCTTAAGCAACTTATTGATATCCTGTACACTGGTTCCGCTTCCTTTTGCAATTCTTTTTCTTCGACTTCCCTTGATTAACGTATGCTGACGCCGTTCCTGGGGTGTCATGGAATTGATGATCGCTTCGATTTTAACCAGTTCGTTTTCGTCGACTTCCATGTTTTTGAGCTGCTTCATGTTACCCATGCCGGGTATCATTTTAATCAAATCCGACATGGAACCCATTTTCCTTATTTGTATCATTTGATCACGAAAATCTTCCAGTGTAAATGCATTTTTTCTAAGTTTCTTTTCAAGTTCCGCCGCTTTTTTTTCATCAACGACGGCCTGGGCCTTTTCTATAATCGTGAGGACATCACCCATTCCAAGAATTCTGGAGGACATCCGGTCAGGGTGAAACGCTTCCAGATCACTCAGCTTTTCACCGACGCCGATAAATTTTATGGGTTTATCGGTGATCGATTTGATGGACAATGCCGCCCCTCCCCGGGCATCACCATCCATCTTGGTGAGGACGACACCGCCGATATCGAGGGTGTCGTTGAATGACTTGGCGATATTGACCGCATCCTGCCCTGTCATGGCATCCGCCACCAATAGGATCTCCGCAGGATTGACCGCCGCCTTGATGCGGCGAAGCTCTTCCATTAATACTTCATCGATATGCAAGCGACCGGCGGTATCGATCAATACGGTATCGCATCCGGTTTGATGCGCCGTTGTTCTGGCCTCCAGACAGATTTGCACCGGATCCATGTCCGGGCTGGAAGGAAATACCGGAACGGACAATTGCTGCCCCAGCTTGTTCAACTGTTCGATGGCGGCCGGCCGGTAAATATCCGCAGGAACCAGATAAGGTTTTCTGCCCTTTTTCCTTAGAAAAACAGCCAACTTACCGGCAGTTGTCGTTTTACCGGAGCCCTGCAGTCCCACCAGCATGATCGATACCGGCACGGAACCGGAAAGGTTCAATTCCTCGAGCATGCCGCCCATCAATCCCGTCAGCTCCTCGTTGACGATTTTAACCACCTGCTGACCGGGGGTCAGGCTGGACATGACCTCTTTACCCAGGGACCGTTCCTTGATGCCGCTGATAAAACGCTTTACAACACCGTAATGAACATCGGCTTCGAGAAGGGCCATCCGAACCTCCCGAAGTCCCTCTTCGATATTCTTTTCCGTGAGTTTGCCGTGCCCTTTAAGCTTTTTGAATACAGCGTTCAGCTTGTCGCTTAAATTTTCAAACATAAAAGTACCCGTAAAAACTGAATTTTAAAATCCTTGAATGTAATCGTAAAAAAATGCTATGTCAAGATTTAATAAAATCATAACACGAATTTAGTCAGAAAATTATTCAAACATTCAATGAGATTCATACAGCACATCCATGAGCGCTATTTTCCCACAAACCGACATCAAAGACCTTTCCAAAGATGAGCTTATTGTATGGCTTAAAAGCCGAGAAATCAAGCCGTATCGCGCCGGTCAAATTCTAAAATGGATCTATCTTCGACAGGCGGATACGTTTGATGTGATGACCGACATCAAAAAAGAGATCAGAAATCGGCTTTCGCAACATTTTATTATCCACCGGCTTGAAAAGGTACACATCGAAACCTCGCAGGACGGCTCGAAGAAGTACCTGTTTAAACTCTGCGACGGCAAATATGTTGAAAGTGTGCTGATTCCGGAAAAAGAGCATTACACGCTTTGCATCTCCAGCCAAGTGGGCTGCGCACAAGGCTGTCGGTTTTGTCTGACCGCCCAAGGCGGCTTTTCGAGAAATCTCACTAAAGGCGAAATCATTGCTCAAGTTCGCGATGTCGCCGTGGATATCGGCGGGAAAAAACGTCTTTCCAATATTGTAATGATGGGGATGGGAGAGCCGCTGGCCAATTATTGCAATGTAGTGGAAGCCATTGATGTCATGACCGACAAGGACGTCGGACTCGGATTTTCAAACCGCAGAGTGACGGTCTCGACATCCGGTTTTGTTCCGAAGATTTCTGATTTAGGGCGTGAAACCGCGGTCAATCTGGCGGTGTCGTTAAACGCAACAGAGAACAAAACCCGCGATATGCTGATGCCCATCAATCGAAAATACCCCATCGAACAGCTTCTCAAAGCCTGTGAAACCTATCCGCTGATGCCCCGCCGAAAAATCACTTTTGAATATATTCTGATCAAAGGGATCAATGACTCCGAACAAGACGCCCGGCGTCTCGCCAGACTGCTGCGGCCCATACGGGCAAAGATCAACCTTATCCCCTTTAATACTTACGAAAAAAGTCAATTTCAGCGGCCCGAAGAATCCGCCATCCAAACGTTCAAAGAAATTCTCAGCAAAACCAATTACACGGCCATTGTCCGATACAGCAAGGGGCAGGATATTTCCGCGGCTTGTGGCCAGCTCAGGGCGAATATGATGCCGGATTCGAAATCCCCTTGCGCCATCATTTGACATGGAGCATTTGATGTGCAGTCCGATACTATGAAAATAATGTAATAATTTTTTATGTAACTTGCTACACAATTACATAGTCTGTCAGGTGCCCCCGAGCGGGTGACGTCCCACTCCATTTGATCTAACCGCTTAATATCTTAGCAGTTCCAAATAAATGACTGTATGTATCTGATTTTGCATAAAATTTGCATGCAGAAATTAAATGAGGAAGTGCTGACCAAATTCTGAAATTGAACGGATCTCAGGCAACCGGTAACGGAACGCTGAAACTCAAAGGAATAAACATGACACGATTCGGGCCAGCTTCTGAAAAAATGAGACGAATGACATCGGACGATATTTTTTTGTCACGGCTGAAACTGCTGATTATCATGGCCAAAGCGTATTTAAAAAATTTCCCCATTGGAAAGTACCGAAAACTCGCCATTATCGAAAACGCCCACAGCGTCTTTTATCGTTCCATACAATGGATCAACTCGGAATTTTATTGGCCTATCCCATCCGAGGTCAATAGGGAAAAAGAGCAGGAATTCCGGCGCAGAGTCCAGCTGCTTGCCGTAATGGCCAAAGAATTGGCAGAAGACCGCCTGACAGGTCATATCAAGATTATGGCCCTCCAAGACAATTTAGACAGAATCTGTGAAATCTTGATATTCGACTTCAACGTTAAAGATATGGAATTTCTCAAAGTCGCCTGACCGATATCTCACAAGATGACCGACGGCAGAAAGCATCGAACTTGCAAATCCAAAAATAGATTTTCATGA
>CAZQAF010000124.1:0-2235 GCA_964591175.1 uncultured Desulfobacteraceae bacterium
AAGATCAGAAAGTAGAATAGCAAGATGACAAAAGACGGTTGCTCCAGGCATAATAGCCTGGCGCCACCGTCTTCTGTTTTCATTCGTCCTTCGTCCCTCCGCTTTCCGACCTCCGACCTCCGACCTCCGACTTCTGACCTTCGGCCCTTCACTCTTCCGCCTTTTTCACCTCTTCAACAATTTTTTGGGAGATTTGCGCGGGAACTTCGGCGTAATGCGAAAATTCCATGGTAAATATACCGCGGCCTCCGGTAATCGATCTTAAATCAGGCGCATAGGTTAAAAACTCGGACATGGGGACCTGTGCGTTGATCACTTGATTTTTTCCTTTGCTGTCCATTCCGAGAACCCTGCCGCGCCTGCTGTTAAGATCTCCCATTATATCGCCCATATATTCATCGGGAGTGGTGATGGAGACATTCATAATGGGTTCCAGAAGAACCGGTCCGGCATCGATAGCGGCCTTTTTGAATGCAAGGGAGCCGGCGATTTTAAATGCCATTTCAGACGAATCGACCGCGTGGAAGGTACCGTCGTCAAGGGTAACCCTAAAATCGACACACGGGAACCCGGCAAGAACCCCTTTTTGAGACGATTCAATAACCCCTTTCTCTACAGCCGGTATGTACTGTTTTGGGATAGCGCCGCCGACGATTTTATCTACGAATTCAAAACCTTTTCCTTTTTCAAGCGGTTCCAGCTGTATCCAGCAGTCGCCATACTGGCCATGGCCGCCGGTTTGCTTTTTATGTTTTCCCTGAACCCTGATTTTCTGGGTGATGGTTTCCTTATAGGGAACTTTGGGGGTATCCAGCTGGACCTCGACATTGAATTTTCTTTTGAGTTTTTCGGCGACCACTTCAATATGAATCTGGCCCAGGCCGGACAATAAGATCTGCTTTGTTTCAGGATTGCGCGTCAGTTTTAAAGACATATCTTCTTCCAGCAATTTTGATAAAGAGATGAATATCTTGTCTTCATCGCCTTTTGATTTTGCTTTTACGGCGAATGAAATCAAAGGCGGAAGCGGCGCGGCGCATTTAAATTTCACCTTTCGACTGCTGTCGCAGAGGGTGTCGCCGGTGGTTGTCTCTTTCAGTTTGGCCACGGCAACAATTGCACCCGGACCTGCCTGTGAAATCTGCTTTTGTTCCTTTCCGGCAGGTCTTAAAAGCTGATTGTATCGTTCACTGGTGTCTTTATTAACGTTGAAAAAGGTTCCATCCCCTCCAAGCGAGCCTGAAACAATTCTGAATATGGAGAGACGACCGGCAAAAGGATCTGCAACGGTTTTAAACACAAAAGCAGCAAATGGGGCATTTGGATCAGGAGCGCATTCTACTTCGCCATCACCGGTTGCATTGGCGGCAATCCATGGACCGCGATCCATTGGCGACGGCATGCAGTTTATAATAAAATCCTGGAGAAGGTCGATTCCGACATTGTTTGTCGCCGACCCGCAAAGCACGGGTACAAGTTCCCTCGACAAGATGGCTTTTTTCAGTGCAGCCTTTACTTCGTCATCTGACAGCGGCTCTCCTTCGAGATATCTTTCCAGGAGTGCGTCGTCTGATTCAACGATATTTTCAACGAGCGCATCATGCTGTTCCGAAACCTGGTCCTGCATTTGTGAAGGAATGTCGACTTTCGTTGCTTTTCCTTTACCATCGTAAGTATACGCCTGCATACCGATAAGATCGACGACACCGTTAAAGTTGGCTTCGGACCCTATGGGGACCTGTATGATGATCGGTTTTGGTTCAAAACATTGGGCGGCATCGTTAAACGCACGCATAAAATCCGAACGTTCTCTGTCGAGTTTATTGATGACAATGATACATGGTAAATTAAATTCTTCGGCAAATTCCCAGGCTTGTTCGGTCTGCACTTTTACACCGTCTACAGCGTCGACCACAATCACGGCGGAGTCGGCGGCCTGTATGCAGGTTTTTGTGTCTGAAAAGAAATTTTGGTCACCCGGGGTGTCAATGATGCTGATGGTATGTTTTTTCCAGTTGAATTGATAGAATCCGCTGCTCAAACTGATGTTTCGTTTCAGTTCTTCCGGCTCAAAGTCCATCACCGTGTTGCCGTCTTCAACGCGGCCGAGTCTCTTGATGACACCTGCATTGAAAAGCATTGCTTCGGCCAGAGAAGTTTTTCCTGCTCCACCGTGGGCTGCAAAGGCAATGTTCCTTAGACTCTCGATTGTTTCGGTCATTTAATCTCCTCTCT
>CAZQAF010000124.1:2335-7510 GCA_964591175.1 uncultured Desulfobacteraceae bacterium
CAAAAATTTATAAGTTTATTTATAAAAAATCAAGTCGAACTTTCAAATTTTAACGAAATAAAAAACTCCTTGTTTCCTTTAGGGCCTAAGATGGGAGAAGGAATGACAAATTCTTGCGTGAGCCTTATCCCTGCAAAAAACGCCATCAGCTTTTTGATGACATCGGCATGAAGGGCAGGATCCCGCACCACCCCTTTTTTACCCACATGTTGCCTGCCGACTTCAAATTGCGGTTTGATCAGCGCCAATATTCTTGCGTCTTTTTTCATAAACTTCAAGACCTCGGGGGCGACTTTTTTAAGGGAGATGAAGGAAACGTCAATCGTGACGAGATCGACACGTTGCGATATGGCTTCAACGGTCAAATGCCGGATGTTTTTTCGTTCAATAACATTGACCCTTGGATCCTGCCTCAATGTCCAGGCCAGTTGACCGTAACCCACATCCACTGCATACACGCATCCGGCCCCGTGTTGAAGAAGACAATCCGTAAAGCCGCCTGTGGAGGCGCCCACGTCAAGGCATACAAACCCGGCGATATCGATGCCGAGAACCCGGAGTGCTTTTTCGAGTTTAAGCCCGCCACGGCTCACATAAGGATGATCTTTTCCTTTGAGTACAATCTCGTCTTCAGGTAAAACAAGCGCACCGGCTTTATCAACAATATGGTCGTTGACCGTCACTTTTCCGGACATGATCATCGCCCGGGCGCGGTCTCGACTTTGCACAAGTCCGTGTTTTACAAGTATCAAATCGAGTCTGCTTTTACGTGAAGCCATCAGGCGTCATTCATCAGACGTTTTGCTGCGTTGACAATGGCGGCGGCGTCGATACCATACTTGGATCTGAGAAATTCCTGGGAGCCGTGTTCAACGAAAGTATCCGGTATGCCGATACATTTCAGTTGAAATCCGGTGATTCCCAGATCGGAAAGACATTCCAGAACAGCGCTTCCAAATCCGCCCTGACGAACATTCTCTTCGACGGTGATCAACCGTGGTATTTTTTTCGAAAGGGACCCGATCAAATCCGTGTCAAGGGGTTTTACAAAACGGCAGTTTACAACCGTAGCGGAAATGTCATGTTCTTTTAGCATGGCATGTGCGGAAAGTGCTTCGGTAACCGTGCGACCAATGGCAAATATGACAAGATCCTCTCCTTTTTTGAGCACCTCCCCTTTGCCGATGGGTATGGGAATCGTGTCGTTTTCCAATGCCACCCCTTCGGCGGCTCCCCTGGGATAGCGAATCGCAATAGGCCCGTCGTGACCAACGGCGGCTCGAAGCATTTTACAGAGTTCATTTTCATCTTTCGGCGCCATCACCACCATGTTCGGAAGACTTCGAAGATAGGATAAATCGAACACGCCATTGTGCGTGGCGCCATCCTCACCGACGATACCGCCGCGATCCACTGCAAAAATCACCGGAATTTTTTCAATGCACACATCATGCAATATCTGGTCATAGGCTCGCTGCAGGAATGTCGAATAAATGGCCACAACTGGCCTGAAGCCTTCTGTGGCCAATCCCGCCGCAAACGTCACGGCATGCTGTTCGGCAATCCCCACGTCGAAAAAGCGATCCGGATAGGCTCGGGCAAAATCCGAAAGGCCCGTACCCTCAGGCATGGCTGCGGTTACGGCGATGATCCTGTCGTCTTTGGACGCCAATTTGACCAGGGTCCGGCCGAACACCTGTGTATATGTGGGAAGGGAACAGTCTTTGTTGATACTTTCTCCGGTATCGGCGTTAAAACACCCGACACCATGAAAATGCACCGGATTTTTTTCAGAAGGCAGATATCCCTTGCCTTTCTTTGTCGTCACATGGAGCAGTACCGGCTCTCTGAGGCATTTTACATTGTTGAGAATGTCGATGAGGTGATCGAGGTTGTGGCCGTTGATGGGACCGAAATATTCAAAGTTAAAGGCTTCAAACAACATTCCCGGCGTGATAAACGTTTTAAAGGATTCTTTTGAACGTTTGGCAAAATGATAGATATCGTCCCCGAATTTCGGCAAGGATTTAAGAAAATCTCCAACTTCCTTTTTAAAATCCTGCAAATATTTTGATGAAAGTGTGCGGCTCAATAACGAGGATACCGCACCCACATTGTGGGCAATGGACATATCATTGTCGTTGAGTATGACGAGGATATTTTTATTAATGTCTCCGGCCTGGTTAAGACCTTCGTAGGCCAGCCCGGCGGTCATGGAGCCGTCACCGATGACGGCGATGACCTTTGAGTTATCATTTTTCAAACGCTTGGCGCATGCAATGCCAAGACCGGCGGATATGGAGGTGCTGCTGTGGCCGGTTGAAAATGCATCATAGGGGCTTTCGCTCATGCGGGTGAACCCGCATATGCCGTCTTGCTGACGCAGGGTGTGAAATTGTTCCCTTCTTCCGGTGAGCAGCTTGTGCGCATAAGACTGATGACCGACATCCCAGATAATTTTATCCTTAGGCGCGTTAAATACATAGTGGATGGCGATGGCCAACTCAACCGCCCCCAAACTCGGCGCAAGGTGGCCGCCGTTTTTGGATACGACGTCGATAATCACTTCCCGTAATTCCGAAGCGAGAACAGGAAGGTCCTTTCTGGAGATTTTTTTCAAATCTTCAGGGGAATTGATTTTTTCAAGAAAACCCAACTTAATTTGACTCCTTATTTCTTTCTATCGATGATATAATTTGCGATCGCCCTGAGAGAATGGGCCTTGGTATCAAAATTTTCGAGCGCTTTCAAGGCATTGTCGACCAGTTTTTTGGCAAATTTCTTGGATGGGTCCATACCCAAAACCAAAGGATAAGTGCTTTTCAGATGCAGTTGGTCTGATCCTACATTTTTTCCCATAATCTTGGGATCGCCTTCAATATTGAGTATGTCATCGAAGACCTGAAATGCAAGGCCGATATTTTTTGCATAGATTTTGAGTTGTCGGATCTGAACATCGTTTCCCTTTCCCAAAATGGCCCCGGAAGTGACAGCGGCTTCAATCAACGCCCCGGTCTTTAAAGCATGCATTTTCTCGAGGTCTTCCAGGGCCAGCGATTCGCCCTCGGCGGCCATGTCCTGCATCTGCCCCTCGATCATCCCCTGATATCCTGCCGCCGCTGACAGTATGTGAATCACATGGATTAAATCCAAAGCTTGATTTTCCCGGGTGGAGGCCATCGAAGAGAGAATCTCGAAAGCCAGGGTGAGCAGGGCGTCGCCGGCTAGAATTGCCGTGGCGTCATCAAAGGCGGCATGGCATGTCGGCTGTCCTCTTCGCAGCGCATCGTCGTCCATTGCCGGAAGATCATCATGGATGAGAGAATAGGTATGAATCATTTCGATGGCGCAGGCCGTCCGCAGGGCATGTCGGCTGTCACCCCCCACGGCTTCTACAGCAGCCAGGCATAGAATCGGTCTTAACCGTTTTCCGCCGGCCATCAGAGAATGTTTCATGGCCTTGACAATCTTGCGCGTGCTGTGATGAAACATTGAATCCAGCGCTGCATTGATCTGCTGTCTTTTCGCTGAAAGGTATGCATCCAGGTCGAAGCTATTCATCATCAGGCTCGGTATCGGACATAAACGGCTTCTCAACCACTTGATTGTTTTGATCTTTTAACAAAATGCTAATCTTTTTTTCTGTTTCGTCCAGTTTGCCGGAACAAAATTTGGCCAGCTGAACGCCTTCTTCAAATCTTTGAACTGCTTTCTCAAGAGGCAGGTCAACGGATTCAAGTTCTTGAACAATCTCTTCGAGTTGTTCCATTGCTTTTTCAAAGGTCTGTTTGGCCATGATGTTATTTCCTTTTTACCGAACAAATCAACGAGCCTTTGGCAACCATGACCTCGAGGTCCTGGTTGATATACACGTCTTGTGGGTCTCTAACGACCATTGCATCCGGAATGGTTCGGGTAATGCTGTATCCTCTTGCCAGAATGGCCTCGGGATTCAGCGTGTGGAGTTTAGCGGAAATCTCTCGCAAGTTGAAATGTTTTTTATTCAATTGTATTTTTATGTAAACAAATAGATGGTCATATTTTTGTTGAAGTTTGTCTTTATAACTTATTATGTGGATTGCAGGGTTGCCGGCATGGAGTCTTTCGATATGCCGCGTCACGCGATGATGATGAAGGCGCATGCTGTTCTTAAGCGCCCGATTCAGCCGGCCCAGCATATCGTCCGTCCGTAGTCTCAAATCTGTAATTTTTCTGATCGGGTGAATCAACCGATTCGAGAACCCTTTTAAAACTTTTTGAAAATGTTCAATATTTCGTAAAAAACGATGGGTTAACAAGGTCGAAAGTTCAGTAATTTTTCGATTGAGATCTGCTTTCACAGGAACCACCAGCTCGGCTGCGGCCGACGGTGTCGGCGCCCGCAAGTCCGCAACAAAATCAGTGATGCTGTAATCGGTTTCATGACCGACCGCGGAAATTATCGGAATCTTCGATCCGAAAACAGCCCTTGCAACATCTTCTGAATTAAATGCATGAAAATCTTCCATTGAACCGCCACCCCTGGCCAATATCGCCGCATCTGAATCGAATCTCTCGTTTAACAGGGCTATGGCGTCTATAATCTCCTGTTCAGCACCGGTTCCCTGTACTTTTACGGGTATGATTTCCAAAAAGATATTTGGAAAACGGCGGTCGATGATCTTTAAAATATCGTGAACCACTGCGCCGGACGGAGAAGTTATGATACTGATTTTTTGGGGAAGAAAGGGAAGGGCGGTCTTGTGTTTCTCATCAAAAAGCCCTTCTTCGAATAGCTGCTTTTTTAATTGTTCAAAGGCCAGTTGTATGGCGCCTGTTCCTTGGGGTTCGATATATTCAAATATAATCTGGTAGGTTCCCCGCGGCTCATAAACGCCGATCCTGCCCAATCCTTTTACACGCAGTCCGTCTTCAGGATGAAATTGCAAATTCCGGTTTTGATTGCGAAACATCACGGCGCTGATTTGGGCGCGTTCGTCTTTTAATGTAAAGTAAAAATGCCCTGAGGAAGGCACATTAAAGTTAGATATTTCACCACAAATCCAAATAAATGGGTATTTATGTTCAAGTAGCTCTTTAATGTCTGAGGTCAGCTCCGAAACCGAATATATGCGATGTTTTCCGGTGTCTGACGGCCCCATATACTGGATTTCGTTATGCATAAATAGTGTTCAG
>CAZQAF010000125.1:0-3687 GCA_964591175.1 uncultured Desulfobacteraceae bacterium
ATGGGGATGACTTCCACCATTGCCCCCTCATCCAGCCCTTCTGTATTTAACCCGATCTCGATCAGCCCGTCGGCGTTGACCATGGTATTGATGAGTCCTGATTTTCCGAGTACCGGTTCTGCCCACAGCACGCCGTCTTTTTGGAACAATTTAACACGGACGTAGTCGGCCCGGCCCTGGGTCGACGAAACGTTTCTGCCAAGCCGCGCAATAAGATTGAAATGCTTTTTATGCTCGGGCAAAAAACCGGCGATATGCTCGATAAACGGTTTGACGACAATTTCAAAGACCACCATGGTCGAGGTCACCTGCCCGGGCAGGCCCCAGATGGCCCGGTTTTGAGACCTGGCAAGAATCGTGGGTTTCCCGGGGCTTATGGAAATGCCGTGAAAAAGGATTTCGGATTCAGGAAGGGCAGAGAACACTTCGATGGTATAATCGCGGGCACCCATGGAACTTCCCCCAGATATCAAAACCATATCCGAATGTTCCAAGGCTGCCGTGCATTTTTCGAAAAGATCATCGAAATCGTCTTGTACAATGCCGTAGGTTATCGGCACAGCGCCGGATTTTTGTGCCAGCCCTGCAAGCGTATATGTGTTGATATCGCGAATCTGCCCGGGGTCGGGCATATCCTTGATGGAAACCACTTCATCACCGGAGGAAATGATGCCGATGACAGGCTTTTTATAGGCCGTGACTTTTTCAATGCCAAAGGCGGCTAAAAGGCCGATTTCCTGGGGTCTGATCTGCTTTCCGGCCGGCACCAGCACCGAACCTTTTTTAAAATCTTCTCCCTTCTCAAGAATGTTTTGCGCCGGCGCAACACTTCGATAAACTTCTATGGTGGTTTTGTCGACGGCTTCCGTGTGTTCGATCATCACCACACTATCGGCACCTTTTGGCAACATACCTCCGGTTGAAATTCCGGCGGCCTCACCGGCGCCGATGGAAAAATCTGGGGTTGCGCCCATGGGAACATAACCTTGGATGGTCAGATATGCCGGATTTGCTTCCGAAGCGCCAAATGTCGAGGCGGCGCGGACGGCATATCCATCCATGGTGGATCGCATAAAATCCGGAAGATCGATGTCGGCATTTATGTCCTGGATGAGTATCCTTCCCATGGATTCGACAAGGGGTATGTCTTGGGTTTCAACCCTCGGAAAATCCAGTGCGTAACCCAGTACATGGCTCAGATCTGTAACTTTGAAAAATTCTTTCATATTGAAAAATTTCCGTTAAAGCATACATTATATAACACGACTCGTTTCGGATACCGCCAATAAACACGAATTGACACTAATTAATATGCCGGCCGTTCATGTGTCAAGGCGTTGATGAAAATTGGGATGCGAAACTTGATTTTGAAGTTTTCCCCTTGAAGAAATTGGTATTTTTCATTAAAGGAATTTCTATGGGCTATGTTTTTGACTTTAATGATGCGATTTATTACGAAGAGCGGATGCATGATTCACGCAACAGGCTGGCCGCTGAACTTGAAGAACGCTTGATATTGGATGTGCTTCGGCCTATGCGCGGTGAGAGTATTATCGATATCGGTTGCGGAACCGGCAGCGGGATGCTGACTTTTCTGGATAGAGGACTCCGGGTCACCGGTATTGATGCTTCGCCGTATATGATCGATATTGCATCGAAAAAAGTTGGCAACCGCGCAGAACTCCACCGGGCCTTTGCAGAGGATCTTCCGTTTGATGATAATTCCTTTAACTATGCCTGCCTGATCACCACCCTTGAATTTGTCGAAGATCCGCAAAAAGCCATTGAAGAAGCCTGCCGTGTAACAAAAGATAAAATATTTCTGGGGGTCCTTAACCGTTATGCGATCAAGGGGTTTCAACGGCGAATCAAAGGGTTTTTTACCCGAAACATCTATAATCACGCTCATTTTTTCAGTATCTGGGAACTTAAAGATATCATTCGATCTCTGTTGGGAGACGTTCCTGTAACCTGGAAAACCGTGTGCCAGTTTTCAGCATCCCCGGGATGGATGATCGGCAGAATCGAACAATATTCGCTGATACAAAAATGCCCGTTCGGGGCATTTATCGGCATGGGAGTGACCCTTGTGCCCCGCTTCAGAACCAGACCGCTGACCGTGCCCTACAAAGCCAAACACACCACCGGTGAGGTGCCGGGGTAATTAATCTCAAAGCTTAAAACTTATGGAACACAGATGACACAGATTATGCGGATTTTCGCGGATCACATAGAAACTAGGGGGGATCATGCGGCGCAAGCGCCGGCGCTGCGCGTTGCCACAATGGTGAGCGGAGCGAACCAACGTGAATATCTGTGCAGATCCGTTAAATCCGCGTCATCTGTGCCCTATAAATAAAAAAAACAAATGACCAATAACCGATGACAAATCTCAAACAAGGAGCCGGAAAGATGAAAGCCTATCTTTGGGAGTCATTAAAAGATCGTGAGGTCAAATGCAATCTTTGCAACCATCGTTGTAATATTGAAGACGGTCGTTGTGGCATATGCGGAGTTAGAGAGAACCGCGGCGGCGTCTTGGAAACATTGGTTTACGGAAAAGTGATCGCCCGGCACATCGATCCCATCGAGAAAAAACCGTTGTTTCATTATCTTCCCGGAAGCCTTTCATACTCTGTTGCGACGGTGGGATGCAACTTCAAATGTCGATTTTGTCAGAATGCGGATATCGCCCAAATGCCGTCCGACCATAACGGAAGAATCGTCGGCGATGCTTTCATGCCCGAGGATGTCGTTGACCAGGCGATAAAGGGTGATTGCCAAACGATTGCGTATACCTATACCGAACCCACCATTTATTTTGAGTTCGCCTATGACACGGCAAGACTGGCGGCCGAAAAAGGGATACGAAATGTGTTCGTCACCAACGGATACATGACCGAAGAAGCGCTTCAAAAGATACACCCTTTTCTTGATGCAGCCAACGTCGATTTGAAGGCATTTACCGAAAATTTCTACATGAAAACCTGCAAAGCCAGGCTTGTGCACGTGAAAGAGACATTAAAACGAATGAAGTCTCTGGGAGTTTTTGTCGAAGTGACCACGCTGATTATTCCGGGATTAAACGACGGTAGAAAAGAACTTGAAAATTTGGCTGCCTTTTTGGCAGATGAGTTGGGCCGGGAAACCCCATGGCATATCAGCCGGTTTCATCCCACCTATAAGCTTCTGGATCAGCCATCGACCCCGGTTGAAACCCTGTTTAAGGCCCGTGACATCGGCATAAAAGCCGGCTTGAATTATGTTTATGTCGGCAATGTACCGGGTGAGAGCGGGGAAAATACATTCTGTCACCAGTGTAATCGACTCTTGATTGACCGATGGGGATTTTATGTCCGGGACAATCGCATAAAAAACGGGAAGTGTCCGGATTGCGGTGCAACGGCGCACGGGGTGTGGGAATAAGCTAAGCTCAAAGCTTAAAGCTGAAAGCTCAAAGCCTAAGGCATGAGGAGTTCAAAGTCGAATAAAAGGAGAATCTTTATCTTTATATATCAAGAGGATCTCTTTACGAAACGATGACACTGCTAGAGATTTTTCGCAGAAAGAAGTGGATACAGGATCATGCATATTCTCAATTTGAGGAGTTGGGGGTAGAAATTGCATCTATGATAAAAGGATTAATCAATTCAATTCAATAGTTTTTTCTTTGAACTTTTCAGCTTT
>CAZQAF010000125.1:3787-7457 GCA_964591175.1 uncultured Desulfobacteraceae bacterium
TTTCAGCTTTGAGCTATTTCAAATCTCTCACGGGCAGTACCCGGTAGTCTCTGTTATGCACCATTCGGTCGGAATAGGAGTATCCCCGGTGGAAATTAAAAATATATGCCTGAATGGCCGAGGTTTCCGATGTCCAGATCCAGCCGCAGCTCAGCCGTATCATCGAAACGATTTTGACCTGCTGGCCGCAATCCGTCTCATACCCTGTATAGTGTTTATCCTGAACATAGAGGCTTTGAAGTTCGGCCAGCGTGGGAAGCCGCCAGTTGCCGTATTTTTTTTCAAGGGTATCCGGGAAGGTGTATTTGACCCATAGGTTGGCCTGTTTCCAGTTGATATTGCCCTGGTTGTCGGTTTTGGCCCACATCACCCTCAGTTGATGATCCGTCACCGTGCCGTCATGGTTATCCGTAAACCGTTCCGCTGCCGAAACCCATGTGCCGAATAAAAACATACACAATAATATGATCAAAAAAGGGGCGTATTTTTTTCGGGGCATGGTGACCTCCTCATAGTGGATTCTCTCTATATGAGCTGCCAAAACTAGATTCACCAGGTAAAAAATTTACTTGTGTTCTATTTTTTCCCTCAGCCGCCGGGCATTTTTTTCATCCCGATGGGATAGGACGGGAACCGGCGAACGCCGGAAAAGCTTTTCGGCCACCGATCCGATGAATATATGTTCGAGATCCGAGCGTCCCTTTACCCCCATGATAATCATATCAACGTTTTCCAACACGATCAGTTTCAACAGTTCGACCGTTGGATTTCCGACCCTGAAAATCGTTTGGACATGTTCACGATCGATATCAGCATGTTCAATGAAATTATTCAGCATATTTTTCCGTTCGGTTTTAATTCCTTCCACATAATGCTCGCTGTCCACCTCGTATCCCATGGATGTCACCATTTCCACCGCCAAGATATCCCTGGAATTGATGACACTGGCCACCAGCAGATGCGCATTCAATTTTCTTGCTATTTTAACGGCATAATCGAAGGTACCCTTTGAGTAAGATGTAAAGTCGAGGGCCACCATGATTTTTTTGATATCGCTCATGCGATTGTCCTTTTTATTTTCCTTTCGAAACCCATGGATGTTTGTTTTTCAAATTCGTCATGTCGCAGGAACCGGCACTGGAGTAGGAATTCGGGGTTTTTGCAATAGAAAAAGGAGACCAAAAACAGCCAAAGCAATGGGATATACCCAGTATCGCTGATCATGTGGAATCCCGATCCATGCTGCAACTGCGTCGGGGCGCATCGCCATTACGGTGACGGACAAAAAAATCGGAATCTCATAGAACCTGTTCCTGGCGACAAACCAGCCTTGGGTTGCAGATGCAAAGGCAAAGTTGCCGATACAGGCCATGGCGAAAATCAAAAGTCCCTGGGGCCAGTTGTTGATATTATGAAGAATCAGGTCGCTGTTGAAAATGAACATGAACGGCAAAATGGCAGTTCGAATATCGTACATGAACCCCTGTACACCAGTGGGGATGGGCGGCGATTTGGCGATGGCTGCCGCGGCATAGGCGGCCAGTCCCACGGGCGGGGTATCATCGGCAAGAATTCCAAAATAAAAACAGAACAGATGAGCCGCCATTAACGGCACCATAAACCCCTGGCCGTGGGCAATGTGAACCATGGCCGGTGCGGTCAAAGACGCCATGACAATATACGTGGCAGTGGTGGGCAGTCCCATACCGATGATCAGGCTGGCGATGGCGGTCACGACAACCATGATATAAATGTTCCCGCCGGATATGGTATCGATGATTTGGGTGATGAGTCCGCCCAGACCCATGGCCACCACACCGACGATAATGCCGGCTGCGGCCGTGGCAAGGGCCACGGCAACCATGTTTCTTCCCCCTGAAGCAAGGCCCGCAAAAATGTCGATAATCCCTTGTTTGAATGCAGGACCTATGGGCTCTTTTTTGAGATACGCCTTGACCGGGCCCTGAACCAGCATGATGACGCCCAAAACGCATACGGCTTGAAATGCGGCACGTTCAGGGGTATGCCGGGCAATAATCAACTGGTAAAGAAGAAACAGCACCGGCAGGATAAAGTGGATGCCGCTGATCAATGTTTTGAAAAACGGCGGAAGTTCTTCTTTGGACATCCCCCTCAACCCGGCTTTGGAAGCTTCGATGTGCGTGATGTAGATCAGGGCGGCGTAAGAGGCAAATGCCGGAACCGCTGCAGCTTTAATGACGTCAACGTAGGGGACGTTGACATATTCGGCGATAATAAATGCAGCGGCGCCCATGATGGGCGGTGCAATTTGTCCGTCCGTGCTGGCGGCCACTTCTATGGCGGCTGCTTTGGTGGGCGGATAACCGACCTTTTTCATGAGCGGGATCGTAAACGTGCCGGTGGTAACGACATTGGCGATACTCGACCCGTTGACAAGACCTGTGAACATGCTGCCCAAAACCGCTGCTTTTGCCGGGCCGCCTTTGAACCGACCCAAAAGGCTCAATGCCAATTGAATGAAATATCTCCCGGCGCCGGCTTTATCCAGCATCGCGCCGAACAGGACGTAAAGAAAGACAATAGTGGCCGAAACATCCAGCGGGATGCCGTATATCCCTTCGGTGGACATGGTCATCTGACCGATGAACCTGCTGAGCGAAACGCCTTTAAAGGCGATAACGTCGGGCATATAAGGCCCGAAAAATGCATAAAGGCAAAATGCGGTTGCGATCACCGAAAGCGCCGGCCCGATGACCCGGCGGGACGCTTCCAGCAAAAGCACCACCAGGATGAGTCCGATGACAATATCCCTGGTGATGGGTGCGCCGTAACGCTCCGTCATTCCGGAATAATCGATGGCAATATATAGTGCCGATAAACAGGCCACAACGGCGATAATATAGTCCAGCAGCGGAATCCGGTCTTTTTGAGAGAAATATTTGAGACCGAATCGGGTCTTTTTGAACAGCGGATAATTCAGAAAGACGATCAGCATGGCAAACCCCAAATGGATGGCCCGGATAAATGTTGAATCGAGAACCAGCCAACTGGGAAGGGAGAGTTGAAAAAGACTCCATACAATGGCGATGAAGGGAATAATGTATTTTCCAGGCCCTTTTGGTTTTCTGCTGATGCCTTCTTCTTCTTCAGCCAGCCGTTTGGCCAGTTCCAGTCCGTCGTCGGTTTCATGAATGTTCTTTTCGTTCATGGGGTTTACCTGATTGATCGTCCCAAAAATTTTACGGTCAATTAACTTCTAACCAATGGCAACCTGTCAATGGGGAAAACAACGGCGAACGGTTTGCCCGCCGCTGTTTCCCATCGATAACAAATTACAGGCTTATTTTAAGCCCGCTTCTTTATAATACTTCATGGCGCCCGGATGAATCGGCGCGGAAAGACCTTCCAGCATGTTCTGTTTGGTTAAAACGCTGTAAGCCGGATGCAATGTTTTGAATTCTTCTAAATTGTCAAAGACTTCCTTGGTAATTGCGTAGACGACCCGATTCGGAACTTTGGCAGACGTAACAAGCGTGGCTTTGACGCCGAATGTCGGAACATCGGCATCATTCACGGCGCCCGGATAAAATTTTATGGGAATTACGGCCTTGGCATAGTAGGGGTATTTTTGCAGAAGTTTATCGATCCCTAAAATAGAAGCAAAGCGCACTTTTCTTTTACCGGAAGT
>CAZQAF010000126.1:0-4773 GCA_964591175.1 uncultured Desulfobacteraceae bacterium
GTGGCGATAAATAGGGTGATGTAAATTTTTTTGTTCATGTCCGGAGGCTTATAAAGAGAAGTTACACTTTATGATGATGCCAATTATAGTCAATAATATGATAACTTATAGAAACGTCAATCAAAAATCGATCCCTCACGGCAGTCCAATTTTGACAACATTCTTGACGCCCCTGGTTGAATATACCTAAAGATATAGGATGTTAAAAACGATGCGCGAAATACGGAATGGATATTCATAGCCTGTATTTTGTCCAAATTTAATTGAAACGTCTTTCGATACCTGTTAGATTAGATTCTAACGACTTTTAATCCTTCAAATTCTGCTTGTTTTGACTTTTAGGAGATCTTATGTGGTCACTTCTTGACAAAATACCCTATTCGATACTCATTATCTTTTCGGTCGTTATGATCCTTCTGCCTTTCTATCCCATGCCCCATTTTGTGGAAAAATTGATCATGTTAAAAAACGGAACGCTTAAAAAACCCATCGATATTTTCGACCTGTTTTATCATTCGGCGCCGTTGATCCTTTTGATTATTAAATTTGTTCGGGATCATTCCAGTTGAAATCTCAAAACAAAATTAAAGAGGGTACAGATGAAATATAAAGAGGGCAATCGGGTTAAAAAAATATTTAGAAATATATCCGTACTCATTTTGGCAAGTCTTTTGAGTTCCATCAGCTGCAGAGCTGACAGTAATTTCAAATATCTTCCGCAGAAATTAGGGGATTTGAGTCTTGCCAGGGTTATTCAGGGCAAAGCGGCTGCGGCTATCATAAATAAAATGCATGGAGAAACACTTGATGAGTGTAAGAATTACATTGCCTACTATGGAAGCCACAACTCCAAAAATATCCTTTATATCAGTGTTTATGAAAGTGCTGAAAATGCCAAGGCCAATTTAATGAATATGGCCATGAAACTGGCAGGTGGATCATCTGTATTTTCTCCGTTAACCTATAGTGGAATGGGGCATAATGTCCATTTTGAGACAGAGGGAATGGGGCTTAAGCATTATTTTTATCGTACGGAGAATATCTTGTTTTGGTGGCAGGTCGAACCGGATAAAGCAAAAGCAACATACAAGGATTTGCTTGAATTCGACTTTTCAGGTCTGAACAAAAAATAATTTAAGATGGCTTCCAATAAAAAAGGCAGGGCATTCGTTGCTATGCAAATATAAAGCCCGGCAACCTTGTATCTTTGATCTGCCGGGCATTTTTATCTCTCAGCTTCCCCAAATGCCGTTGTACAATGCACTGTTGCATCGAGATGCACGCACATCCGAGAAGCCCAATAAATGTTCACATGCAGCTTACCTTTGGACAGTTTAACCTTCGTGATATCAGTTCATCACATGGTTTATATTGATGGTGTTGAAGCTGAGTGACATTTACTGTTGTTATGTTATCTTTAAACAAAATATAATGCAAAAATCAACGCTGTCAATAGAACATAACCATTTAAAAGGCATTGATTTTTTTGTTTTTTCTGGTACATATGAAAAATAAATATATTATTATCATTTTCGTTTTTGTTTACGCTTATTTAGGGTAAACATGACCATAGGAGATAGGAGCATTGTCAATCTGGAGATGTAAGTGCGGATATGAAATAAAAGCAGATGAATCCCCCGAAATATGCCCGGAATGTGGGGGGACAGGAGAAACTCCCAGGTCATACGAACAATACAAAGACGATGCTTACCACTTTTTTGTCGAACTTCAGGAATGTTTATACACCCTTGAAGCCAAGTACAACGTCCAATTCTTATATAAAGATCCTAATAGAGCGGAAAATGAGTTTTGCTGTGATAGAAAATTCCAATATAATGATATTTATCGATCAGATGTCATAAAAAACCCTAAGGATTATAAAGAATCTATTCGTCTCGGAATGATGAAACGAGTTCGGATAAAGAATCCAGTGAGACCATCTATGCCATTTGGACAAATATCAGATCTTCCCTTACAGGTATTGGAAGTTATTGGATCAGAAACCCTAAAAAACTTAAGTCCGTTTATGTTGAGGACAGTATTACAAAGACTGGACGGTCTGTACAGGAAAATGGGAATAGACTGGATGCAGGAAAACAGAGAGATACTCGTAAATGCTCTGAAAGACTTACAGGAAATGTAACCTAACCTTACCGCCAAGCAAAAAAGGGCGACCCTTTCTGATCGCCCCATGCAAAGGTTGTGAAGATAAGTTCACCATCCTACAAAGCCCTTGCCAGTTTGGCTGACTTCCCTAAATGCCGTTATTTGCTCGATGTTCATCAAATTATATAAACATAATATCAGACCGAGAACCAAGATGCACGCACACCAGAGAAGCCGCAAAATAAATACCATCTCAAACTCCCTTTTTAAGTATAACCGCTTGAGGCTTACAGCCATCACGCAGTTTTTATTTAGGTGTTGAAGTTGAGTGGTACTTATTTAAGTAAATTTTTATTTCTATTCCAGTCTTGATTCCTGCTTCACATTAAGCAGAAATCATGCCAAATCCTTCATAAAAATATATCTACTATAATTCAAAATAGTTATCTTTCTCAATAATATTACCTCTACCCAATGCTATGAATAGTATTTGCCAATTTTTATGAAATTTATTTCATAATTATTAAAATTTCTCACCATAAGTACGGTGTTTGAGTTTCATATTAGGTCTTGATCCAATTCCCATTGTTTTATATTATAAATTCTGCAGGAACCATTCTCTAATCGTTGCTTACTTACTTTTTTTTTATTTCAGCTTTTTAAGGTTGTTATCGGGATGGACAAACCCTTCAGGGTTTGTAGGCATATACTAAGCTCCATTTGTGAATCGTTGATATGAGCACTAAAAAAGTCCTTGTTGTTGATGATAATTTAAGCTTTCTGAAAATAATGAGAAGATTGTTTAATAAATCTGATCATATGATTATTACTGCTGACAGCGCAGAAGAGGCCGAGCATATCTTGAGATATGAAGAAAAAATTTCATTGATAATTACGGATCTGAGAATGCCTTGGCTAAATGGCTTAGATTTTTGCCGTAGGGTGAAAACCTTAAAACCTGATTTAAAGATATATGCATTGTCCGGTTGTGCTAATAGCTTTGACATGAATGAATTAGAGGATGCAGGCTTTGATGGGATCTATCAAAAACCTATCCGAAAAGCAAATTTAGAAGAAATATTGAATGCCGACAGCCGACATCTGAAAAATAAGAAATGCGATATATGTACAGAAAAATTAGATTCTTGAACTTGTAATGATGGCAGAATAAGTCGGGGGTTTGTAAAATACGGATTCATAGACATCCTTTTCAATTTATTAGGTGAAAACGGATGCCTATGAATCACACATTAAAAGATTCCAGGGGACGGAACCGTCGCTCTTCGCAGCAGGTCTGATTGAACCTTTGTCAGTCCTGCATAGTCGGATGGTTCCGCCCAAAGCGTTATCACCGCCCTGGTGAATGGTTTTCAAACAATGCCTATTAATCACACACGATAAAATAAGGAGGTTTTTCGAGTCTTAAATCGGTATCTCCGCCAACAAATGCGCTTCTTTACCCAAAATTGATTCTATGGTCAACTCTCCATCGCGTTGCATGGCCCTTTCTCGCATAATAACGAGTCCCGGCGGCCCTTTGCCTTCGACATCTTCAATGCCTTGTCCAGATCAAAACTTAGTAAGCCCAGAATGTCCGCACCCATTCGAGCGAACCATTTGTTAGCGTTAAAATGGAAAAATATATTACCCCAAGTCCCAAAAGCTCCAGAAAAAACCATAGAGCACTCAATATTTTTTGTCGAAATATCAACTCCGCATCCTCTTATCATTTACTAAAATTTACTATCAAATCTGTTAAAGGGACGGATGTTTGACAGACTACATATGGTTTGTCAAGGAAAAATGTATGCTATCAAATGTAAATCGGCTGCATTAAGCGTTATCAGTACGGTGTTATCATTTTTTGAGTTAGCTAATTTAAGTGTTGACCTGTACTAAAGTGATTGATATAAAGTGGTTATATCGTTGAATTCAAACGTTGATAAAAAACGTATAATACAAGCGTTTATAATTAACGATAGGAGAAACCATATGCTTACAATAGAACAAAGGCGGAAAACAGATAGGAAGCGACGAGAACGTTGGCATAAAAGGAAACTTGAAAAGGGCTATAAACAGATTCAACTCATGCTGGCGCCCGAAGCCCAGGCTATTTTAGTGAATGAGAAATACCGAACAGGTGAACCTTATGTGCAAATCATTCACCGTGCAATCCTTGGACTTGATAAGGGCACTTCAATCGCGTCTTTCAAAAATAAGGCACAGCCCATAATCTCAGAAACAAACGAGAAACAAAATAGCGACTCAAGCAAAACAAAACCACGTTCAAAAAGTTCAAACCCAAAAAAGGCAAACCAAGAGGGCCAATTGAAATTATTCTGAACATCAAAACCTGAGGTTTGACGGATATCCTTATCATAAATAAATATTTTTATTCCGCCCTTAAACCATAGCCTCTATCAAGTCGTAATCCACTGAGGGATGGGATTTAAGTCCGGTATTATGGGCGGGGCGTTGGCTGTTGGGCGCGCGGCTTGCGCTTCACATCCCACAGGTCCAGATGCTTGAGGATTTTTTTAATCGCATCCTCATCTTCGATAAAGGCGATTACCCGTATCGAACCCTGACATCGAGAACATAGGCTGCAAAACTTAGTCTGGAGTACCACAAATCTCATTCTAAAGAAAATACACTCAGGGCGTATAG
>CAZQAF010000126.1:4873-7399 GCA_964591175.1 uncultured Desulfobacteraceae bacterium
ATTGCTATATTGGTCCGGCGTCCTCCTGGAGGTGTCCAGCCGGTTTAGCCTGACCGGGTTATAGGGAGCGGCTTTCGGAATGCTGTTATTCGAAGGGAAAAACTCGCTAAAAACCAAAATTGTAAATTGACCGAACGAATTATTTATCTTATTAGGGGATAATATTCCATCTTCTGATTTATGGCGAAGCTTTCTTTATGATCAATTCGGGAACTACGGCCTTTGAAACCAGACAACTCAAGCCCAAAAGCAGTCAACCCGACGAGAAATATTTGGGCTGGTTTGCTCGTCGCACAAGCAGTGGCGACCTTGCAGGTGAGGCAATCGAATCTGGCCTTGCATGCCAAGATGGAGGCCGTTCGTCAAGCGGGTTTTCTTTCCGTTCCCAACCTGTATGTTTTACCTTCTTTGAAAGCACTGACATCCGCTTTCTGGGGAGGCCTGTTTTTTGCTTTCAGTATCGGTGCTGCCCTTACTCTGGGAACTATGACCGCGGCCTGGCTTCTGCCGTTCGCCGGCACCAGTAGACGGCTCCAGCGCTACCTACCCATTTTTCTGTGGGCACTGCTTTTGATCTGGATAAACCTTTCAGGATTCGACCTCTATGTGGATCTCTATTTTGTGCTGATTCCCCCGGTGGTGTTTTTATGCAATCGCCGTCGGATAGAGACGGACCGCAAGTGGCGAAACATGGTTATCCATGTGCTGCCCGTCATTATTTTAGCACTGATGTGGTTCACCCAATTTGATCGGCACTTGTTTGTTGACATTCGAGATCGATTGCTGTTGTCCAATCCGATCGGTCAGCGCATCAATCATTTTTATTATCAATACACATTGTATGCAGCGGAGGTTTTTAAGTCGCCTTCCCAAAAATTAATCAAAACCAGCTTTATCGATATCAGCCCTGAATCCTCCCAGCACAAAATACTTGAGCATATTCTCAGCCGATTCGATTGGCTGCCGGTTGAATCCGGGGTGCCGGTTGATCTGATTATTCGTCAGAATCAGCAGAAACTGGAATTGATGGACGCTGGTCGGGTTGTCTCAACTACCACAATCGGTGAGATGAGACGGAAACCGGGAATCATCCTGCAACAGTTTGCGCAAAAGACCGATCGTTACGACCACTTTCGCCGGATGGCATTTTATGGGCTGCTTTATGGTTTCCCGATCTTACTGTACCTCGGGGCGCATGGCGTTTTTCGCCGTCTTTGGGGTCTGCTGCCGAATGTGCACAAATCGGTCGGGTTGGCATCCGCCAGCTGTCTGCTTCTAGGTGTTGTTATCTGGGTGTTTTTTCAGCAAGGACGTGTTGACATCGCCGGCGCTGAAAATATTGCCAAGGCCCTTTCCTCAGGACGCTGGCAGGTCCAAGTGGCGGCGCTGAAGCGCTGTCGGGAGGAAGGCATTGATGTACGTCGGATGGTTGTTTATCCCACATTGAAGAAAAGCGTACACATCCCGGTTCGATACTGGCTGGTGGATGCACTGGCCGTTAGCAGGCTTCCTCAAGTCGAGGATGAACTGACTGACTTCCTGGATGACCCAAGCCTCAATGTTTCAAGTCGGGCCTGTGCGGTGTTGGGACAGCGTGGCGATCCGAAAGTGATCGAAAAATTGCTTCACCTGGTAAACGAATCAAAAGAATGGTATCTCCAGTTTTATTCATACAACGCACTGAAAGCACTGGGATGGAATCAGACCGTATCAGAATGAAAACGTTGCTGGTGGCTACTGCCGCCATCGTGCTCCTGGAATCCGTTTCCTCTTCAGCCATATCGGCAGACATGGCGTCGGCCATGGTTGCCACGGGTCTAACCCGTTGTGTCGGCATTGGCATCCTTCTGGCGATCACCCTTAAAATGCAAGGCCGACTCGACGCCATTGGTTTGCGACCTTCGGCGATTGGTTCCGGCATTCTAAGGGGTATTGTCTGGTCCATGGGTTTTGGGGCAGTGGTTGCCGTGGGATTGGCCGTGGGCCGATTAACAGCGATCATTCCAGTTGGGTTTTTTCAATCCCGTATGCCGCAGCAACCGGTCGATATTTTTACTTATTTTTTGGTCGGCGCCGGTGTGGCGCCGATTGCCGAGGAGATCTATTTTCGTGGGCTTGTCTTCGGATACCTGAGACGCTGGGGACCCATAGCAGCCATTCTGGGAAGCACCCTGTTGTTTGTTGTGGTTCACCCCAATTTGCAGAATATTCCGATTCCTCAAATCGTTGGTGGCCTCCTGTTCGCCCTTTCCTATGAAGTTGAAAAAAACCTGATGGTGCCTATTGTCATTCACATGTCCGGCAATCTGGCCCTTTTCTCTTTGCCTTACCTCCATTGATAAGAATTCCCTTTTTGACAGGGAATGTATCGAGAAGTTATGATTGTGTATGGAATTTATTAAGACCGCAACTTATGGAAGCTCACCGGTTGCAGTGACAATCAAAACTCAGAGACCAAAGCTGAGCCAGGTTGTCGATCGCCATTTTTCATCCAACCTTGCCAAATTAGGGCAATTTCGGGTAAAG
>CAZQAF010000127.1:0-7335 GCA_964591175.1 uncultured Desulfobacteraceae bacterium
AATTTTAACCACAGGAATACATTGAGTATTTTGAGGATTAAAATTTGAGCCTGACAAAGAAATTGGGCAAAAAGGGGCGTTTTTCAGAGGTCTCAGAGCGATAATCCGCTGACTTTGGAGAAGCCAATGATCGAAAACGTCATTATCATGGGTGCGGCGGGCCGGGATTTTCACAATTTCAACGTCTATTTCAAAGATAATCGCCGGTACCGGGTGATCGGGTTTACGGCGGCTCAAATACCGAACATAGAAGACCGGCTCTATCCGCCGGAGCTTGCGGGAGAACTATATCCCCAAGGCGTCCGGATCTATCCCGAACATCAGCTCGTCGACCTGATTCGCGAATACAAAGTAGATCTGGTTGCATTTTCATACAGCGATATTCCCCACACAGAGGTGATGCACAAGGCTTCCGTTGCCATGGCCGGCGGCGCGGATTTTGTCCTTATCGGCGCAACGTATACCATGTTAAGATCCCAAAAAACCGTGGTGTCTGTTTGCGCCGTCCGGACAGGATGCGGAAAATCCCAGACCACGCGTCATGTCTGCAAGATCATGAAATCCTGGGGCAAACGGGTCGTAGCGGTTCGGCACCCTATGCCTTACGGGGATCTGACAAAAGAGGTCATTCAGCGTTTTGCGTCTTACGAAGATATAAAAAGCCAGCAATGCACCATAGAGGAAAGGGAAGAATATGAACCCCTGGTGTCACAGGGCATCGTGGTTTATGCCGGCATCGATTACGCACGAATTCTCGCATCGGCGGAAAAAGAAGCGGATATCATCGTTTGGGACGGCGGAAACAATGACACGCCTTTTTATTATCCTGATGTCCATATCGTGGTTTTCGATCCACACAGAGCGGGCCACGAACTGCTCTACTATCCCGGTGAAACCAACATGCTCATGGCCGATATTGCGGTCATCAACAAGGTGGACAGCGCAAGCCTCGAGCAGATAGAAACGGTGCGAAAAAATATCGAAACCCATGCACCCGGCGCTGAAATTGTTCAGGCGGAGTCGTCGATACTGGTGGAAGATCCCGGACAGATCAAAGGAAAGCGTGTTTTGGTCATCGAAGACGGGCCCACCCTGACCCACGGGGGAATGTCATACGGCGCCGGCGTCATTGCCGCAAACAGATACGGGGCAGCCGAAATTGTCGATCCCAGACCGGACGCCGCCGGAACCATCAAAGACGCCTATGGCCGATATCCCAACGTCGGTGCGGTGCTTCCGGCCATGGGATACGGCAAAGCGCAGATACATGATCTTCAATTAACCATCAATCGTGTCGCGTGCGACCTGGTATTGTGCGCAACGCCGGTAGATCTGCCGAAACTTTTGACCATCGACACACCCATTGTCCGGGTCGGATATGAATATAAAGATCACGGCAATCCTTTGTTAAAAGATGCGCTGTGGGACCGTCTTGAAAAACTCAATAAAACCTAAAATGATAAAACACAATAAACAGACCCTGCTGGTGGCCCTGGGCGGTAATGCGCTGATTCGAAAAGGCCAAAAAGGAACGGTGGACGAACAGTTCAGGAATCTGAAAATTCCCATTCGACAGATTGCAAAACTAACCGATACATACAAGATTATTATCACCCACGGCAACGGGCCACAGGTAGGAAACCTCATGCTGACCCAGGAATGCTGCGATGCCGTGCCGAAACTGCCGCTGGAAATCCTGGTTGCCCAGACCCAGGGGCAAATCGGTTATATGATCGAATCGACCCTCGATACGGAGCTGATGCAGCTCGGAGATGACGGCGAACATTACTTCGTGAGCCTTTTAAGCTATGTGGTTGTGGATAAAAACGATCCGGCATTTTTAAACCCGTCGAAACCCGTCGGTCCGGTCTTTTCCGAAGAAAAAGCGAGAACCCTTCCCTATCCCACGCAAAAAACAGCCAAAGGATACCGGCGGATTGTGGCGTCTCCATTGCCGGTCACCATTGTTGAAAGGCGGGAAATCAAAAAGCTCATCGATATGAATTTTATCGTCATCTGCTGCGGCGGCGGCGGGATACCGGTCATTCGAAAAGGGCGGCGTTTCAGCGGCATGGATGCGGTGATCGACAAAGACCTGGCCAGCGCCAGGCTGGCGGAAGAAGTGGGTGTGGATATCTTTCTGATCGCAACAGATGTGCAGGGCACCGCGCTGAACTACGGAAAAAGGAATCAAAAATTCCTCAAATCCATAACCACCCGGCAAGCCGAGCAATTTTTAGCCAAAGGGCAATTTCCGCCCGGATCCATGGGGCCTAAAATCGAAGCCGCGGTCCAGTTCGTACGAAAAACCGGCAAAAGAGCCGTCATTGCTTCCATCGAAAATATCGAAAGCGCCGTTCAGGGAAAGTCGGGAACAGAAATTGTAAATTAATTGAAGAGGCGGAGTGTTTTTCTCAACCGCCGCTCCATGGATGAACTTTTTTTTAAACCGCATGAACTCGCGGCAAGGGATCGAAAAAAGAACAGGAAATTATCTTTGAAATATCAATAGACTTGCTGCACTTTTTCATCTTTTTAAAGGGCATGATCTCGGTCTTCGCCTGTTCTTTCTAACGATCCCTAAACCGCTCAAACAGCATCCGATTTAAAAAAAGTTCATCCATTCCGCTCTCCGAAACGCAGCCTCCCCGCGTTTCCGGATCGGGAATATTTCGAGGATTGACCGCCTCAGTCCAACACAGAGATTGAGCCCGAGGGGAGGTTTTGAAACCACTTCTTGCTCAATAGCGGAATAAACTTATGATTGGCTTTGGGAAACGGATACTGATCGATTTCCTGGAACGTAATCCATCGAAAATCCACAGGACCCTTGAGTTTTACCTCACCGGCCGCATACCGGCATAAAAATACGTCCATCAGGATTTTAAAATGCGTATAGGCATGTTTGACCTGTGAAATATGCCTGTCAACGGTTATGTCCAGACTCACTTCTTCTTTGATCTCTCTGATGCAGGCTTTCTCCGGGATTTCATGTTTTTTGATTTTGCCGCCGGGGAACTCCCATAATCCGCCCAGTAACCCTTCGGTTTTCCGGCGCGTGATCAGCATTCGGTCGTTTTTGTATACAACGCCGACCGCAATATGGTGTAAAGGCGTTTTCGGGCTCCGGATACGTTTCGGAAACTGCTCGACACGTCCTGTTTGGTAGGAGCGGCATAGGGAATGAATCGGGCAATGACCGCAATCCGGGTTCTTGGGTGTACACACCAAGGCCCCCAATTCCATCATGGCCTGATTGAATATACCTGGCCGACGGTGATCCAGAAGATCTTCGGCAGCCGCTTTGAATATTCGATACGAAAACGATTTATTAACCGGGTCCGACAATTCATAAAACCGTGACAGGACCCGCTTAACATTGCCGTCCACCACTGCATACGACTGGTTGAAAGCAATACTTAAAACAGCGGAAGCAATGTAATCTCCGACGCCGGGCAATTCTCCGAGCGCCTCCCGGGAGTCGGGGAATTTACCGTGATGCTTCTGTATGATGTCTTTTGACGCGCGATGCATATTGCGTGCCCGGGCATAATACCCCAGGCCCTCCCAGGCCTTTAACACCGATTGCAAATCGGCACTTGCCAGCGTTTGAACATCCGGGAAATCATGCAAGAATCGCCGGTAATAAGGCAGAACGGTCTGCACCTGTGTTTGTTGGAGCATGACCTCTGAAACCCATATCCGGTAAGGAGACCTGTTTTCGCGCCAGGGAAGCCGGCGGTGGTAACGCTGATACCACCCAACAAGCTGTCTTCGGGTTTGATTGATTTTATTATCCATCATAGAAGATAGAAGCTATCTCAAAATTAAAATTTTCGGTCGAGATCACTTGTCCGGCGTAGCCTTCAGGTGAAGACGGAAGACGAGGCCGAGGATCAACCCGGAGGCATACTCAAGTATGTCGAGGACTTGAGACGAGGGCTCAACGCCGATACTTGTCCGCCTCACCGCCAGCGGCATCTTCGACCGGCGGATCGGGCGAAAAGACTGTTTTGAGATGGCTTCTAAAAAACCCCCGGTACTGTAGCGGGGGCGACAAAATTAAAATGGCGGAGAGAGAGGGATTCGAACCCTCGGTGGAACTTTCGCCCCACACTCGCTTAGCAGGCGAGCGCCTTCAGCCGGCTCGGCCATCTCTCCGTTAGCGGCGAATCAACTACCACCCGCGAAGCGGGTGGCTTGAATTTGTCCGCCGCTTTATGGCGGACAAAGGCAAAAGCACGTCAGTGCTTTCGACGTTGAACTTGCATCCGGGTGCAAAGCACCCGGTTCGTTTTGCAAGAATCAATTGCAAAAAATGGCGGAGGGAGTAGGATTCGAACCCACGGAGCTGTTACACTCAACGGTTTTCAAGACCGCCGCTTTCGACCACTCAGCCATCCCTCCGGGACAATAAGATGGTGTAACCCAAATTGAGCGAAATTCGAGGATATCCCAGATGCAAGACGGAAAGGGTGAAGCTGTAGCACAAACTACCGCGAACCCTTTCAAACGCAGCAGATGGGGTATCATCGGCTTTCCCAGAGGGTAAACAAAATTGAGAAAAAAGAGACCATCATATTTTAACAGGGATTTTAAAAAGTTCTCTCGATTTTGTTTACACGCATTTTGGGTTTAACAGTTTGGAAACTTTAGGTCAATATTTTTCTATTGCCAGTTGACATGGTGTGAATTATATGATTTTCGATATCAACAATTAACTGGATAGCGTTTAAAGGAGATACATCATGAAGCAAAAATATACCATTTCGAAAAACGATGAAAAAACCGGTATCATTATCAAAGAATATGCAGAACTGGATAAAGAAATATTTACTCTTTTATGCGAAGAAACATATGAAGACGAGTTTGTAAAAGCAGCCGTCGCAAAGGGCAAAGACGCGCTGATACGGGCGTTAAGAACCCAAAATCTGTTTCCTATCGGCATCTATTCCGAATCAATCGCCGAAGCCGTAATCAAATTTTATGAAACCGGAGATGATGAGCCGGTTGAACTGGTTTTTAATGACCTTGATCTTATGCTGAAAGAAAGTGATGTTCCGGTGTCCTTGGATGAAATTGAAGAGGATGATGTGGAAATCGACGACTTACTGGATGAAGACGTCCCCGAAGAGGACTATGATGAAAAAAGCGATATCAAGAATTTGCCGTATTCATTGAAAATATCTGACGACGACCCGGCGGATCTCGATGAGGATGACTAACAAACCAGAGTATTTTTACGTCATTTTTTGACTTGACAAGGCCGATGATGGGTGGTACTTCGCATACATAAATGTTTCAAAGTGGAAATGCTTGGGATTACAATACGCAACATATTGCTATTTTCATGTACGTGACCATTTGGAATTCTCACCTCAAAAATCTATGATAGAACGGCAAAATATTCGACCTTTTTTTATGAATGTCAGGCGGTTTTATTATTCGACAATCATCAACCGCAATGTTGATGATCTATATGACTTAAAATTTAAAAGTCACATACAATGTTCTTTTCCTGCTGAACGGCGATACCCCGGTTTGACCTTTAGAAACCCCGGTTTGACCTTTATAAAAGAGCTGCTGCGCATTCAGGCTGCTCCCATTTAATTTTCAGCACCTTCGATATATCCGAAGGGCTGAAATTTTTTAAATAAATTACTATATTATCTCCAGCCGATAAAGGGGAAAGCAATGAAAGATTTGAATTTTACAGATCCTGTTAATGAAAAGTTAAAGGGGGTTTCCCGCCGGGATTTTATGAAATTCTGCGGGATCATGGCGGCAAGCATGGGCCTGCCCTTAGGGGCCGGCGCGAAAATCGCCGAAGCCATCACCACTGCCAAACGACGTCCACCGGTAATCTGGCTGCATGGGCAGGAATGTACCGGCTGTACGGAATCCCTTTTGCGAACCTCACATCCCACCATAGAACATCTTATTTTAGACCTTATCTCCCTGGATTACCATGAAACCTTGGAAGTCGGCGCGGGCCATCAGGCTGAAGCGGCCCTTAAAAAGTCCGTTAAGGATAATGCCGGAAAATTTGTCCTGGTTGTCGAAGGGTCCGTCCCCGTAAAAGACGGGGGCGTATACTGCATGATCGCCGGCCGGCCTTTTGGCGAAATCGTGAAAGAAGTTGCGGCAAAAGCCGCCGCCATCATCGCCATCGGATCCTGCGCAACCTGGGGCGGTTGGCAATCATCGGATCCCAACCCCACCGGCGCAACCGGAATCCCTGAATTTCTCAATGGGACCACCGTCGTTTCGATTCCCGGTTGTCCGCCCAATGGATACAACTTCCTGTCAACAGTGGCTTATCTTCTGACGTTCAAGAAACTTCCGGCTCTGGATGCATTGGGAAGACCCAAATTCGCCTATGGCCGCCTCATCCATGAAAACTGTGAACGACGGCCCCATTTCGACGCCGGCCGCTTTGCCGAGCAATTCGGCGATGAAGGACATCGCCTGGGATACTGCCTTTATAAACTGGGCTGTAAAGGACCCATGACCCGCAACAATTGTCCCGTCCTTCACTATTGCGACGTGGGCGCCTGGCCCGTGAATACCGGCCGTCCCTGCTTTGGATGCTCTGAGGAAGGAATCGGATTCACCATCCCGCTCTTTACCGAGGCGGATATTGAAAATGTTACACCGTCGTCGGTACATGCTCCCATTCAAACAACAAGAGGCGGAGGCATTTCCAAAGGTGCTGCGGCACTGCTGGGAGGCATCGGCGGAGCAGCCATCGGCGCCGGCGCCGTCGCTGCAAAACGACTGGGCGACAAAGATAAAGGAGATAATTCATGAAAATCAAACGGCGTGATTTTCTCAAGGGATTGGCAGGAAGCGCAGTGCTGGCAATGGCGCCGCCGGCCATCGCAGCTTCTTCGGAAAAAAATCGCCTTCCCGATGCATTAGGAATTCTTTATGACGCTACGCTTTGCGTGGGATGCCAGGCCTGTATGGTCGCTTGCAAAAAAGCCAATAATATGCCCATGGAATTTTCCGGCTCCCAACGGCAATGGGATAATCCTGTCGATCTCTCTTCAAAGACACTCAACATCATCAAAGAATACGAAAACGGAACAGCAAAAGTCAAAGATCGCGAAATCGACGGCTATGCCTTCATTAAACGGCAGTGCATGCATTGTGTGGATCCGGCCTGCGTTTCCGCCTGTCCGGCAACCGCCATGACCAAAGATCCTAAGACGGGAATCGTTTCCTATAACAAAGACGCCTGTATCGGTTGCCGTTACTGCGCGGTGGCGTGTCCTTTCGATATCCCGAAGTTCGAGTGGGACAATCCTTTTCCGAAAATCGTCAAATGCCAGC
>CAZQAF010000128.1:0-7312 GCA_964591175.1 uncultured Desulfobacteraceae bacterium
ACATTGGGATACCTGTCACCGGCGTCACACATATCACCGATCCCGTCCCCGTCGGCATCCGCCTGGTCCGGGTTGAAGTCATTGGGACAGTTGTCGTCGCAGAACGCCGTGTTGCCGCCGGTGCAGGGATTGTCAGAAGCGATTCCGCTTTCGTCTCCGTCACTTGAAATGAGGTCACAATCCGAATCCGTCGATGCAAGATCTTTGGGTTTTTCGATGACGACCTTGATCTCTCCGCCCCGCCGGCTGTTCAGCATCACTTCCAGGGAATTTTGTCCGGTGGTCAATTCTACTGTTTTTTCTATGGCGCCGTCATTTTGTCTGACATGCGCGGAATGGTAGAACTTGTGTCTTCTGAAATGCCAAAAACGATAAAATCTATGTTTATAAAAATCCCAAACACGGATCACCTTCTTTCCATTGACGGCAACCACTGCGCTGTCCACCATTTTGTGGTGACGGAGATTTTCATTGGTATACACCTTTACGATAGCTTTTCCATCCAGCGCTTGGAAGTACTGAAATTGAGCGACCGGTCTTCGGGTCTCTTTTTTAAATGTACCTTCGAATAAAGTGCATTTTTCAGACGTATGACCTATTGCAGATGATCCGAAGATAAATAAAACCGTCAAGATCATGCTTAGCTTTTTCATACATCCCCTCCTTTTGTTGATTATCACTGTTATTATGCTAAAAATAAAAGCTCTCCGAAATCGATCGGAGAGCCTATTGACAGACAAGATATACAATGATAATTTTCATGATATCTTGAGGTGCTGAAAGGCCCTCAGATCCCTAGCCAAGCACTTGTACCCGCCAAAGTCTCGTGCTTGGCTTTCTTATTGCTTCCCAAACCGCTCCGGGTTCTATTGAAATTTCTGATATTCCCATTATTTCATGGTGATCGCGGTTAAATATCTCAATCGCTGCAAAAACCATGCAAAATACTATCGATTCCTTTTGTCGAATTGAGATATGATTAAAATACAAATAGTTGTATTTATCATTTAAATTTTAACTCAAAGTAAATGGACAAAATTTGTCAGTCAATCTGACAGAAATTGAAGAAGAAAGCTTTGGATGGATAAGGGATGGCATAGGGGGTATGGCATGGGGCATAGGGTGAAGGCCGGATGTCGGAGGTCATAACGCCGGAAGGTAAGAAGTTGAGAAGATAAGAAGATCGGAGATCGGGGCATGGGAATTGCGCCATTAGGTTTGAGGTTCTCATTCAGTTTCGGCTCAATAAACCGACATCCGATCTCTGCTCCTTCGCCCGCCAACGGCCGCAAACCTAACCCTTCGTTATCGTATGCTTAAATACGTAAAATTTTAATTTCATTAAAAATATTAGCCAATTGACTTGACAGCAATTCCAACTGCCTGTATGATCCCCAAAAATTAACAGTGTTCCTGGTTGTAGCTACCAAGCCATCTCAAAAGTGCAGATTACGTCCAAGGACAAGCCCGCCAGAGGTGGATAAAGCGCGAGCCGATGAAAAAAAGCGGAGCATACATGGCGAGTATGTGAGCATTTTGAAGAGGATCGCAACACCGTAATTGGGCGTTAGATGTGTTTTTGAGGTGGCTTGTAAAAATCACGTAAGCCCCGGAATAACTCCGGGGCTTTTTTTATCGGAACGCAGAAAGAAGGTATTTAATGAACTTTGAAACATTTAATTTTCATCCCTCTATTGCCGCAGGCGTTGCAGCGGCGGGGTATGAAACCCCGACCTCTATTCAGGATCGGGCCATTCCGGAGGTATTGAAGGGTCGCGATGTAATGGGTCTGGCCCAGACCGGCACCGGGAAAACAGCGGCATTTGTTCTGCCGATCCTCCATCGGCTGGTGGGGAGTAAACGCGGCGGTGTTCGCGCCCTGATCACCGCTCCCACCCGTGAATTGGCAGAGCAGATCCACCATGCTGTCGAAACCCTGGGTCGTAAGACGCGCATCAGAAGCGTTTCGATTTACGGTGGCGTGGGAATTCATCCGCAGATTCAGAAACTAAAGCATGCCGATGTTGTTGTTGCCTGTCCGGGCCGGCTTCTTGATCATATCGGGCGCCACAGCATCGATCTTTCCGGACTTAAAGTGCTGGTGATCGATGAAGCCGACCAGTTGTTCGACATGGGATTTATTCCTGACATCCGGCGAATTTTAACACATCTTCCAATGAACCGCCAGACGCTGCTTTTCGCGGCGACCATGCCCCGGGAAGTCCGTGGCCTGGCCAAAGAGATCTTGAAGGATCCGGCCGTTGTCCAGGTGGGCGTCACTGCGCCTGCCGATACGGTCAGTCACGCACTCTACCCGGTGGCCCGGCATTTAAAAACAGCGCTCCTGTTAACGCTGCTGGGAAAAACCAAAACCAGGTCGGTGCTGGTTTTTACCCGAACCAAACATCGCGCCGAGAAGTTGGGGAGAAAGCTTGTTGCCGCAGGATACCGGTCGACTTCACTTCAGGGAAACCTTTCCCAGGCACGCCGCCAGGCAGCACTGGACGGCTTTCGCGCCGGGAAATTTCAGATTCTGGTGGCGACCGATATCGCTGCCCGCGGCATTGACGTCACCCGGATTTCGCATGTCATCAACTATGATATCCCTTCCACCCCCGAGGCATATATTCACCGAATCGGACGGACCGGCCGGGCCACCCGCAGCGGCGAAGCGTTTACCCTCGTTACCGGAGAAGACAAAGCGATGGTGCGCGCCATCAATCGAATCATCGGTTCTGAGGTCGAGCAGCGCACCTTGTCCACTTTTGACTATGGATCACCGTCGCCTGATTCTGACGGCCGCCCGAAATGGACAGGAAAATCGCAACACAATTTACCCGGAGTGAAAAAGAGACAAACCCAAAAAAAGTCTTTCTCGAAGTTTTTGATGTAGACCTAAATTGAGCACGTGGGGATTAAGTTAAAATTGTCAGAGAAGTCTCAAGAAAGGTCTGTGTATGCTTGCCCTGTTAAATGCTGATCTTGTCAGCCCTCCTTTGGAGGATTTAACAGGGTGGGCTGCTCGCCCCGTAGCTCCCGTGAAACTACCGGGACAGGCCTCCAGATGGTACTGGGGTGGCCAACGTATATCTCAAAATTTTAAAAAAATGCTCCCGAAGCGTTTGCCCTTTTAATTTAGAAGTCGGCCGCTGTTTTTATAGTGTTATCCAAGATTTTCCTTATTTCCAATGATAGACTCTTGATGTCGAATGGCTTTTGGATAAATCCATCACAACCCCTGGATAATATCTTGCTTGCTTGTCCATCAATGCTATAGCCACTTGAAAGAAGAACCTTTACTCCAGGATCCACATCTCTCAGTTTTTCATAGGTGTCTCCGCCACCCATTTCCGGCATGATCATGTCCAGAATGACGATATCGATCTTTTTGGGGTTGGTTTTGTAAATCTCTACAGCCTCTATCCCACCTTTTGCAGTGAGAACGTCATAACCTAATTTCTTTAAAAGATCGCGACCGACATCGATAATGATATCCTCATCATCTACAAAAAGAACGGTCTCTGAACCCTTTAATATGTCTTTTTGGGGCATTTTTTCTTTAAAGATCTTTTTTTCAGACGCCGGCAGGAAAATGTTAAAGGTCGCCCCTTCGCCCTTTTTACTAATTGAATTTATAATCCCGCCATGATTTTTAATAATGCCATAAGCTGAAGCAAGTCCCAGGCCGGTACCCCTGCTGATCTCTTTGGTAGTAAAAAACGGATCGAATATTCTATGTTGAATGGTTTCATCTATTCCGGTACCCGTATCTGTAACAGAAATTTTTACGTATTTGCCTGAAGCTATTCGGTATGGTTTAACGTATTTATCATTCAACATGATATTTTCCGTTTGAATATATAGCTCTCCGGTACCGGACATGGCTTGCCAGGCATTGACATAAAGGTTCAAAAGCACCTGTTCAATCTGAAACTGGTCCACTTCCACCGTCCATATATTTGATTGGCATTTTTTGTGTATCGTAATCTCTTTTTTCGCTCTCCCGAACATCTCAGCGCTTTTATTAACGATATCGTTTAGGTCTGTTGCTTTGATTTCATATTTTCCCTTTCTGGCAAAGCCCAGAAGTTGTTTCGTAAGACTTGTTGCATTCTTTATATAACTTTCTATTTTATGGAGATATCCAAAATTGGGATGATTCGGATCGATGTCCAAAGACATCAAAGACGTGCATCCCTGAATGCCCATTAACAAATTATTAAAATCGTGCGCAATGCCTCCGGCCAGTGTGCCAATGGCCTCCATCTTCTGGGCTTGCTGAAGTTGTATTTCCAATTTTTTCTGTTCGGTGATATCTCTCAGATTAATGACGCTTCCCATTGGATTGCCATTTTCATCCCTATAAATGGCTCCGCTTATGCTCACAGGAATAATCTTTCCTTTTTTTGTGTAACGACGCGTTTCAATACCCGAGAAGTTCTCTCCGGATGCTACTTTATTAATCATCACCGTGGTTTCAGGCCAAGCATCCGTTGGAACAAAAACATCCATTTTTTGGCCAACACATTCTTCTAATTTCCACCCGAAAACATTAGAAAAAGCCATGTTAAAGTAGGTAACTTTGCCCGCCATGTCATAAACGACCACGGGATCGGGATTGGCTTCCAGAACGATACGATATTGCTCTTTACTTTGTTTTAACGCATCTTCCATGCTTTTGCGTTCGGTGATATCCCTTGCTACTGAAACCATGGCGACGACTTTCCCGTCACGAGTTAAAGGGGATGCGCTGACTTCACCAAACTTTCTCGTTCCATCTTTGGAAATAAATTCGTACTGAGAATAAGGAATCCGTTTTCCTGAAAGGACTTTCATGATGTCAGAAAACGCTTTTTCCAATGAATCCGGCGCAAGTACATTCAGATCCTGGATCGGCTTCCCGGTCATTTCCTCTGGGGTATATCCCAATAACTTTTCTACCGATGGGCTGATATTTATAATTTTATAATCAGGATCTATTGAGAATATCGCATCAGACACATTCTCAAAGTATATTCGATGTCGTTCCTCGCTTTTTTGTAAAGCTTTCAATGCTTGCTTTTGTTCGGTTACGTCTCGAAAACTCCATACACGTCCGGAAATCTCTTTATTTCTCATCAACGGACAAGATTTGCGTTCTAACATCTGGCCGTTCTTAAAATAAATCGTATCAAAATCTTCATCCATTGACTGGTATAGCTTCTGAACTTTTGCGAGAAATTCATCAGGGTATAACAGCTGGTCTAAAACATAGTCGAGCAGCTTCCGATCATCTCTTGTTTCCAGGAGTTCATTCGGAATATTCCATATCTGGGCATATCGTTTGTTGGCATGAAGGATTTTCCCATCTTCATCCACCACGAGGATTCCATCTGCGGTTGCCTCTATCGTGGATTTCAGCAGTTCCTCGCTTTCCCGAAGCGCTCGCCCGAGGGCCTCTTGTTTCAGACATCTTTTTTCAAGTTCTTCAACCCGTTGCGCGATCTCTTCATAGGATGGTTTTTTGCCCATGTTTAAATTTCCTGAATGTATTCAAAAATTTTTGAAAGACTATCCCCATATTTCAAGAAGCAGAAACTGTGCCAAATTATGGATGATAAATAAATATATTTGAATTCAAATGGTTAAAGGTGAGGTCATGAAAGCCGGGCGGGATAAGATAACGAAGTTTTGGCGTCAAATTATTGTTATGTCATAATTTTGACTCTTTTGGGGTTTAAATTAAGAAGCGGATATGCGATAAATTAGAAAACCCATTTCTCTGAATTTATTCAGTGGAAGAACCCCAATTGGATGAAAGAATAAATATTCTGCCCGCAGGGCAAGTTTCTTATTGTTTTCCGCCCACTCAATGGAAAACAATAAACAAATCATCTTTGTGCGCTGCCTGTCGTAACAAAGTGAAGATCCCGTTATCGGGGCCCTGTGAAATTTTTACCCCGCTTGTCCTGTTAAATCTGGTTGTTGCATTTAACCGGGATCAAACCGGTGTATCGATTTTGTTTTACCGGGGCACGATAGTGAAGCGCAAGGTTTACCCCGTTAAACAGTTTTTGCAATTTACGTTGAACTGGGGCTCATTTCACCGGGGTGACTCCAGCGAGCCTGGGAGCCCCGCTTTACTGGACAGGCAAGGCGGTGAAAAAAAAGGTATTCCCTATGCCTGAAAACATTTATCGAAAACTTGCAAAACATCTGGATAACCTGCCCGGCGGATTTCCTTCGACGGATACCGGTGTGGAATTGCGCATTCTAAAACGACTGTTTACACCTGAGGAGGCCGAGTTTGCACTTTATTTGACCTTGATTCCCGAAGAAAGCCGCGTTGTGGCAAGGCGCGCCAAAATATCCGTGCATCAGGCTTCCCGACAATTGGAGACCATGGCGCAAAAGGGCCTTATTTACAGAATCGACGCGAGAAAAGGTCAACCCAAGTACATGGCCCTTCAATATGTCATCGGCATTTGGGAGTTTCATGTCAATGATTTGGACCCAGGCCTGGCAAGGGATATGGGCGAATATATGCCGTACCTTTTTGACCACGCATGGAAAAAGCCCCAGTTGCGGACCATCCCCGTCAATAAAAGTTTGTCTGCGGAACTGAAGGTGATGACCTATGAAAACGCAGAGGAGCTGGTGAAACAGGTCCGAAAATCCGTGGTGGCGCCGTGTATCTGCCGCCGCGAGCTCGCCTTGTTGGGAAAAGGATGCGGCAAGCCTGAAGAAACCTGCCTCGTATTTGACGGCGGGGCGGAATATTATCTGAAAAACGGCCTCGGCCGGGAGATCAGCCGGCAGGAAGTGTTGGATATTCTCAAAATAGCGGAAGAGGCAGGCCTGGTGCTTCAACCCAGCAATGCCAGGGATATCGCAAATATCTGCTGCTGCTGCGGCGATTGCTGCGGGGTGCTTCGGAATTTAAAACGCTATCCCAAACCCGCGAGCCTGGCGTCCACCCCGTTTTTTGCCGTGGTCAATGCCGAAACCTGCCAGGGCTGCGGCGTCTGTGAGGACCGCTGCCAGATGGATGCCGTTCAACTGGCTGATGATAAAGCATCCATTGATTTGGATCGATGCATCGGCTGCGGCCTTTGCGTATCCACCTGTCCTGCTGATGCCATGACCCTGGTCCGCAAGCCGGAAGAGGATCAGCCGGAGGTTCCCGGAGATTTGATCAAAGCGAGCATCGAATTGGGCCGCGCAAGGGGTAAATTGAATTCGGGGAACCTGTTGATGATGCAGCTGAAGTCAAAAGTCGACCGGCTCCTTACATCAAAGTAGTTCGTTAAGATCGTTAAGACCGTTGAGATCG
>CAZQAF010000129.1:0-4763 GCA_964591175.1 uncultured Desulfobacteraceae bacterium
AGATCCCCGTGGGCGGGATTTCGCTTCGCTCAAGGCGCATTTATCGGCTTTCCCGTCGGGTAAACAAAACCGATTTAAAACTGCAGAATTCAAATCTCAATGTTAGTAGCGATATTAAAAACGGTTCGAATTATCAAATTATTCAATGATGTCAATGGACTCCGGTTAATTTTCTCCTTAGAAGCCATCTCAAAATTCAGAATTCCAAAACCAGTCCCACAGGGCAATGATCCGAGCCGAATATATCATTGTCGATAAACGCTTCCTTGATCCAGCCGTTACGGATAATATCTTCGGTAACAAAAAAATAATCGATGCGCCACCCGATATTGCGCTCCCTTGCCTTGAACCGGTAAGTCCACCACGAATATTTAACGGTATCCGGATGAAAATGCCGGTAAGTGTCCACGTAGCCGCGTTCGACCATCCGGTCGAGCCAGTCTCGCTCGATCCGTAAAAATCCGGATGTGTTTTCGTTGGATTTTGGATTTTTCAAATCGATCTCATTATGGGCTGTGTTGTAATCCCCGGTAATGACAAGACGTCGTCCCTGATTTTTATACGCATCAATGTAATCGATGAATTTTTCATAAAAATCGAGCTTATACTGAAGCCGCTCCTCACTCATTTGCCCGTTGGGAAAATAAACGTTAAACAATATAAAATCGTCAAAATCCATTTCGACAATGCGCCCTTCATTGTCAAATTTCTGATCACCGATGCCATAACTGACGCGTTTTGGCTTTATACGGGTATACGTGCAAACGCCGCTGTATCCCTTTTTGACCGAAGCATGGGACCAGAAAGCCTCATAACCCGGAACCTGTTTCATTTCTTCGGTAAGTTGTGTATCCTGTATTTTTGTCTCCTGAAGCGCCAGGATATCGGGATCCATCTGTTTGAAGGATCTAAAAAAATCCTTTTGGATAGCGGCTCGAATGCCGTTTACATTCCAGGAGATCAGTTTGATTGTTTTCTTTTTCTTCATTTTGACAGATCCTCGCTTGCGACTCGCACCGTCGTACAAAATTATCGAGAAGGTCGTACAATTCATAAATACTTTCGATGGAGACGTGTTCATTGAGGGTATGTTGGCTGTGGTCTCCGTCGGCGCCCCAGACAATCCCTTTTATCCCGAACCGGGAAAGAAATCGCGAATCATTGGCCCCGTCTTCAAACCCGATCCGTGTCTTTTTTGAAATGTCCAGCAACCATTCCAGGTGCCCCGGTGCGCCGCCATCGAACATCGGTTCCACATGATCGATGATAATATCGCTGTGCAAGTCACTTTTCATGGCAAGGAGCATCCGTTCGACATCATCGGTCCGGGCATACCAAATCTCCAATTGCGCCTGGGCCGTGTCCGGAACCCCTTGATGGAATGTTATGGGTTGAATCGAGTTGCAGATGATTTTTCTATGCCGGTGTTCCGGCGCCGATTTCACGAAATAGGTTTCCCATCTGGCAATGTCGGTCTTTAACTTTTCCAATGCGTTTCTTTCGGGCTGACGTGCATCGCCTGAATCCGGTTTAATACCGGCGAAAAGAATGACCCTTACAACACCTTTTTCTTTGGCCACGATTTTTTCAATGCTGCCGCCGTCAAGTACAATACAAAAGTCTGTTTGAATGTCCCGAAGGATCTTTTTGGCGCCGTTGAAGCCCCCGATTTCTTCATCGCCGGTGATCAAAATTCCGAATGGCAAATCCTGTTGCCCCCTCCCCTGCCTTCGAAGCCGCTGCAAGTGATTTTTAAAAAGGATCAAAGACAATGCCACCGCATATTTGTCATCAAAACACCCCCGTCCGTACAGTTTTCCGTCCTGAATCACCGGCGTGAAAAGTCTGTCGGGAGCATCGACGACATCCATATGGCTCATCAATAATACGGGCGTCTTATTGCTTTGGGGAAGCGCCAAAACGGCAGGAGAATTTCCATGCTCGAAGCGATTGCAGGAAACCCCCAGGCCTTTTAAATAACGTTCAATATAGGCAGCGCATCGCCGGATCTCACCGGGTCTTGAATGCATTGTTTTGAATTGGACCAACTCTCGGGTGAGATCGATAATCTCCATCATTTCATCATTCCCGCTGAATTATTGAACTCGGTATACCGCTGCAAGGTTACAGGGAAAGATATAGAAAGATGTACTCGCCGTCATTGATATTGACGGCAAGATCCGCGCCTCTGGATTCTGCAAAAAGAATCCAGACCGGTTTACGCCAGTTGCCGCATGTATATTTGGGGAAATAATCTCCGGATTTCCCGCTGTACCATGACAGCAGCATGGGATCTTCCGCCAACTCCGCCGCCTTGCTTTTGGCAATATTTTTCGCTTTTACAAAATCAAGATTCCTGTCGTCAATATCGATTCTGAGGTGATTTCCCCAAAAATTGTTTAGATCCTTCGGTGTCATATTATCATAACCTTAAACTGGGATGCCGGTCATAGATACCGGGACATTTTCATCATAATTTCGTGCTTTTGCATGGCCCCCGGCATCGTCTCCTGCAGGCTGCCTTTATCAAAAACCAATATCTGCGGAACACTCAATATGTTGTATTTTGAAGAGAGCCCCTGATTGGAATCCACGTTCAATTTGCCGACCCTGATCTTTCCTTTGGAATCTTTAGCAAAATCATCTATCACCGGCATGGCCGACCGGCACGTTGGACACCAGTTGGCCCAAACGAAAAGGAGCACCGGTAAAGGAGAACCCAGCACCTTAGCGTTGAAATTGTTTTCCGATATCATTAAAGGCTGCGCCGTAAATAGTTCGTCGGTATCCAGCAATGCGCCGCACTTTCCGCATTTTGCCCCGGCATGGATTTTCTGAAAGGGAATCCTGTTTCGGGTCTTGCATGCCGGGCACCGAAAAAAATAGGCCGCGGCACTTTCCGCGCCGGCCTTTTCAATGTCCAGCGCCGCGCCGCACTTTCCGCATTTTGGAACACTCCGGACCTTTTCATGGGGTATCCTGTTTTTTGCCCCGCATGTTGAACAGACAACCAGGCGTTGTGTACGCTCTTCCATTTCTTTTAATCTCCGCACGTTTACAGGCATCAAAAGTCTTCAAACTCATCTCATACAATAATATCCATATTATAAAAGTAAAGCATTTAACGATTTAACGAATCTTTAAACAATCTTTACACGTTTGTTATCCAAGCTTTACCATGAGTGTTTATCTTCATATCAACAAGGAAATACGCAGGATTTGAAACTCCCTATCTCCTGGACGTTTAGGTTAACCGGTATTACCTTATAATACTCTGATAAAACGGAGGTGCAACATGAAATCAATCTTCATCATAGGAATCATTTTTACAGTGGTCTTGTCTACAGTCATTTTGCTCGGCTATCATGAGGGAAACAGCATGGATAATATGAATGATCAAATGAACAATAAATCAATGAAAACCGCAACCGCTGTTTTTGCCGGCGGCTGCTTCTGGTGCACGGAATCGGATTTTGAAAAAGTCCCCGGCGTGATCGATGCGATTTCCGGCTACACCGGCGGTCATGTAAAAAATCCCACTTACGAAGAGGTTTCCGCGGGCGGTACCGGTCACATGGAATCCGTGAAAGTCATATATGATCCGTCCAAAGTCACTTATAAACAACTGTTGGAATATTTTTGGGAGCATGTGGACCCCACGGATCCGGGCGGAGAATTTGTGGATCGAGGCAATCAATATCGAAGCGCCATCTTCTACGCCAATGAAAAGCAAAAACGCCTCGCAGAAAAAACAAAAGCAGAATTGGCAGCCTCCGGAATCTTCAAAAAACCTATCGTGACACTGATTATTCCTCTGGGCCCCTTTTACCCGGCGGAAAAATACCATCAGGACTATTACAAAAAAAATCCGATCCGCTATCACTGGTATCGGTACAATTCGGGTCGCGATCAATTCCTGAAAAAAGTCTGGGCGAATTCCAAAATCGATGTCTGGGGGAATTCCAAAGCCGATATGAAAAAAAGCGCCATGAACTCCGGTATGGATAATCACAAGACATCCAACATGGAAAAATCTGCCATGCCGTCCAATATGAATAACAGCAAGACATCCGGCATGGAAAAATCCGGCATGGGCAACACCATGGCGACCGGGATGAAAAAAGACGACATGTCATCGACGTCGATGGGAGACAAAACCGGCGGGAAACCGATGTACACCCGACCGAGCGACAGTGATCTGCATCAACGCTTGACCCCGTTGCAGTATAAGGTGACGCAAGAAAACGGGACCGAGCCGGCCTTTAACAACACGTACTGGAATAACCATAAAGCCGGCATCTATGTGGATATTGTCAGCGGGGAACCGCTCTTTTCGTCCCTGGATAAATTCGACTCCGGTACAGGCTGGCCGAGCTTTACCAAACCGCTGGTACCCGGAAACATTGTCGAAAAGAAAGATCAGACCCTCTGGATGGTTCGCACCGAAGTCCGCAGCCGTCACGGCAACAGTCACCTGGGTCATGTGTTCAACGACGGGCCGCCGCCCACCGGTCTGCGCTACTGTCTCAACAGCGCAGCATTGCGTTTCATTCCGGTCAAGGATCTGAAAAAAGACGGCTACGGCCAGTTCTTAAAACTCTTTGATAAGACACAAAAACAAAATTAAAATGTTCAAACCTGCCCGCCACTTCTGAGCGGTTAGGACGTAAATTTATGTTAATTTGTGTGCGCCCGCCTCGCCCGGACGAACCCGGGATTCGCGATGGCGGGCAGAGCCATGGGGGGGTATACATAGTGTTCAG
>CAZQAF010000129.1:4863-7278 GCA_964591175.1 uncultured Desulfobacteraceae bacterium
CTGAACACTGAACACTGCATTTAGAAAGGAGGTCCATGATGATTCAATTCGCCCACCGTCACATATATAGTATGATTTTGCTGCTGATCATATCCTTTTTCGCCAGCTCCCGGGACCTGGCATTTTCGGATTCCAATGCAGTTTCGACGTCCAAGGCTGTTTTTTATGTTTACTGATACGATGTCGGCAAATCAGCCCTGGAAGGTCTGAAAGGCGTAGAAGAAGTGACCCGCGGTTTTAAATATTTAAAAGAGATCAACACCGTCTACTATGATCCTCAACAGATTACCGTCGATGATATGATAAAGGCATTGAAAGCCGCCGGTACATACCGGGGAGTGGCGGAATGATCCCTTTGGAGCGTCAGGGGTTCGGTGTTCAGAGTTCAGAAGGTCAAGGTTTAAGAAGGTAAGATGAGAGATTCGGATTTTCCCCAGACTCTCAAACCTTCTAACCCTCTTAACTCTCTGAACGCTGAACATTGAACACTGAACACTGTGTACAGCTCGTCGGCAGGGAAAACCATATATGTGTTTCATTATCATGTATCTGAGCGCCGACGTTGCCATTATGGGCTTCGACCAACCCTTTGACAATGGCCAGGCCGATACCCGCTCCACCATGTTCTCTGGAACGAGATTTTTCACCCCGATAAAACCGTTCGAAAATAAAAGGCAGATCCTGTTCGTCAACTTCAACGCCGGTATTGGCGAAAACCACTCGAACGTGTCGATCCATGGGTTGCGTAAATATTTTAACGGTCCCGCCGGAAACCGTATATCGGACGGCATTTTGCATCAGATTGCGGACAATTTGGGAAAGTTTGTCGGGATCGGCATACACTCGAACGGTCTGATCAACATCCCCTGAATCCACCTGAACGCCCTTGGTCTCAAATTGAGGTCGAAAAAGATCGAGCACGTCTTCGATCACATCTCTCACCCGGATTTGCATGAGATCGAGGGTCCCTTTTGCCGCATCTGCTTTGGCCAGGCGCAGAATATCTTCCACCAGATACGTCAATCGCAAGGTTTCTTCGTGAAGAAGCTCGAAGGTGTCACCGGTCCTGGGAACCACATCGTCAATCAATGCCTCCAGATATCCCTGGATGTTGCTGAGGGGCGTTCGAAGTTCATGGGCAACGTCGATCATCATGGTTTTTCGCAGCCGTTCGATCTTTCGAAGGCTGTCCGCCATCCGGTTGAAGGCCATGGCCAGCTGGCCGACTTCGTCCTTGGAGCGAATCGGGATACTGGCCGAATAATCTCCTGATGAAATTCTGCGCGTAATCGCCGTCATTTGAGCCAGCGGCTCCAAAACACGTTTGATGAGAAGAAAGCTGAGAAGCACGGTAAGCAGCAGTGCAGACACACTGGCCCAGATCAGGTATCGATGAACGGCGCTCACAAACATGTCATGGATCGGACCGGTAGGGATATTGTATTTTTCCATTAAGACCATGAAATAATTTGCCGCGAGGTAGTCGACGGACAGCCAAACAATGACAATCACAAACCCGATGACCAGGATGTTAATGCCTAAAAGTTTCCAGATCAAATGTCCGGTTGCCGGAAGGTTTCTATTTTTCATCCGTCGCCGTCTTCCGCAAAATAATACCCCACGCCGCGGGCGGTTAAAATGTACCGGGGGCTCGATGGAAAGTCTTCGATCTTTTGTCGCAGCTTTCCAATATGAACATCGATGACACGATCAATGACAAGCGCTTCACCGGCGGGATACAGATGATTTAAAAGTTCATCACGCGTAAAAATCCTTCCGGGAGACACCATAAGGGCTTGCAAGAGTGCATATTCATGGGGGGTAAGTTGAACGGAACGATTCTTTAAGCTCACTTTCCGCTTTTCCAGATCCAACACCAGATCTTTGAAAGACAAAATATTTTTGCCTGCTGAGGGAAAAATGCGCCCTCTTCTGAGAACGGCCTTCACCCGTGCAACCAGTTCTCGCGGACTGAACGGTTTGGTCACATAATCGTCAGCTCCGAGTGTCAGGCCGGAAATTCGGTCGATTTCCTCCCCTCTAGCGGTGAGCATAATAACGGGAACATCCGAAATTCGCCTGAGTTCCCGGCATACTTCCCATCCGTCCAGCTTTGGAAGCATCAAGTCGAGGATAACCAATACCGGATGAAGACGTTTTGCAAGGACCAATCCTTCGAGACCGTCATGAACCGCAACGGCATTAAAGCCTTCTTTTTCCAAATACAGTGCGACCAGTGACGCCGCCTTTTTATCATCTTCTATGATCAGTATGGTTTTCACTCGGTGTTATATACCCTCTTGTTCACCATTATCATCTCCTTGAGCCCTCGGGGAGTTTTTTTCTAAATCCTTAGTAAGAGCGGATCGGGCTTCGCTTTCAGCTACGACCCGACAAGATGTATAATCTTTTTTT
>CAZQAF010000130.1:0-6932 GCA_964591175.1 uncultured Desulfobacteraceae bacterium
GGTTTGAGGCAAGGGCTTTCGCCTTAAGCCTAAAGCGCAGCGATCCTCCAACCTAACGCCGCCGCAGGCGATAACAGGACAACATGACTTCGACACCAAATCACTGGACCGTTTTAATTACTGCCGTGACGGCGTTGCTGCCTTTTTTCGCCTTTGTGCTGATCATGGTCTTTACCCGGAAAAAAGAGCGGCTCAGCGCCGGTTTGTCCATCGGGGCTATTTCCGTCTCCCTGGCGGGCGCTCTTTTTCTGCTCATCCAATACCGGCACCTGGAAACATCCATACAATACACCGGGAAATGGCTGGTATCCGGTTTCATCACCATTCCGGTCGGTTTTCTTCTGGATCCGCTGAGTCTTTTGATGCTGACCATCGTGACCGTCATCTGTTTTCTGGTTCAGATCTATTCTTTCGGCTACATGGCCGGAGACAGGGGATTTTCCCGCTATTATGCATTTATGTCGCTGTTTGCCTGGGCAATGATCAGCCTGACCCTGTCCTCTTCCTTGTTCCAGTTGTATGTCTTTTGGGAGCTTGTGGGCTTGTCGTCCTATTTGCTCATCGGTTTCTGGTACGAAAAATTCAGTGCCAGCGAGGCCGGGAAAAAAGCATTTGTCATGACCCGTCTCGGAGACGTGGCGTTTATGCTCGGTCTTTTGCTGGTGTTGATGAACTTGGGAAATCTGGACATCCTGAAACTGAACAGCCCCATGGTGACGACAATCATGTCGCCGGGACTGATCACGCTTTCGGCCCTTTTGATTTTTGGCGGCGTCGTCGGCAAAAGCGCCCAGTTTCCGCTGCTGACCTGGCTGCCGGATGCCATGGAAGGCCCCACGCCGGTCAGTGCTTTGTTACACTCGGCCACCATGGTGGCCGCAGGTGTTTTTCTTTTTGCCCGTCTTTTTCCTTTTTTCAGCCATTCTACAACGGCCATGACCGTCTGCCTTGCCATCGGCACCATCAGTATGCTGTTATCGTCCACCATGGCCATGGTCAGCCGGGATATCAAACAGGTCTGGGCCTATTCCACCATCAGCCAACTGGGATATATGATTATGGCGTTGGCTGCGGGAGGTTATGTCGCCGGCGTGTTTCACCTGACCACCCATGCCGGATTCAAGGCCTTATTGTTTCTTTGTTCCGGGGTTTTTATCCATCAATATGAAACCAACGATATGTTCGACATCGGGAAACGGGGCGGCCGGCGTTTGAAAACGCCCATGATCTGCATGGTCATCGCAGCTGCTGCCTTGTCGGGCCTGCCGCCGTTTTCCGGGTTTTTCAGCAAGGAAATGATCATGGCGCAATTGGCGGGCCTGGGCAATCCCATATGGCTGGCCGCCGGACTTGCGGGTGTGTTTTTAACCGCTTACTATGCATTTCGCCTGATATTCATTATCGTATTTCCCAAAGAGATAAACGATGACGCGGCGCAGGAAAACACGGCTGTCCACGGCGACGATGAACAGGAACATCATCATTACCGGGAGATGGCATGGCCACTGGTCCTTCTTGCGGCAATTACGGTGGTGCTGGGTTTCGGAAAAAAAATGCTGGCGCTCTTTCTCACCGGCCGTACCGCCGCCGTGGAAGAGATGGCCGGACATCACCCGGATTGGCTGTTATATACATCCGTGAGTTTGGCCGCGCTGGGACTTGTGGTGACATGGGTGGAATTCGGCCGCAGAAAAGCCAGTCAAATCGGTTTTGTCGAGCGGATTCCCGCGTTAAAATCACTGTTTCTCGAGCGATGGTATATTGACCGGATCTACCGCCGGCTTCTGGATGTCGTGATTTACCGTGGGGTGTCCCGTATCTGTACAAAAAATGACAACCGGGTCATTGACGGGAGCATCGGCGCCATGTGTGACGGTACCGTAAAAAGCGGCCGGATGATCTCCGACCTGCATCTTTCCATGATCCAGTATAAACTGCTGGTGATGTTTGTGACCGTCTTTTTTTTGGCACTTTACTTCTTTTTTAGTTGAGCGTTTCACATTAAGGTTATATTACGATGCCCATTGCATATGCTCATTTTCCATATCTGTCCTTGATTCTGCTCAGCTGTGTGGCCGGGCTTTTAATCATCCTTTTTATCCCCGAAGATAAAAAGGATGCCATCAAATGGGTCAGCGCCGTCTGCTCCGGGATCACCCTGTTGATATCCGTTTATCTGTTCTTTGCCTATGACAAGACCCAGGGCGGGCTCCAGTTCGTGGAAAAGTACCAATGGGTTCCGTCTTTGGGAATTTCCTATTACAACGGTGCCGACGGATTCGGTCTGCCCATGCTCCTGTTGACCGGAATCGTTTTTTTTACCGCCGTGCTCACCATGTGGGAACTCGAGACCCGTGTCAAGGAATTCTTCGCGCTGATTTTTTTGCTGGTCAGCGGTGTCTTCGGAATGTTCATGAGCATGGATCTTTTCTTTATTTTCGTCTGGTTTGATGTGTCCCTTTTTCCCATGTATCTGCTCATTGCCGTGTGGGGCAGCACGCGCAAGGAATATGCGGCCATGAAATTGACCCTGTATCTTCTGGCCGGCAGCGCCCTGGTTCTTCCCGCCATTATTTATCTGGTGGTCAAATCGGGATTTCATACATTCGACCTGGTGGCGCTCATGCATCCGGGAACTTTCACGCCGTTTCAGCAGAAATTCGCATTTATTCTTCTGTACATCGGATTCGGCATTTTAGCGGGTGTCTGGCCCTTTCACACCTGGTCGCCCACGGGGCATGTGGCGGCGCCCACGGCGGTGAGCATGATCCACGCCGGCGTGCTCATGAAAATCGGCGCCTTCGGCGTGCTGCGGGTGGGCATCTTCCTTTGCCCCGAAGGATGGCAGTATTGGGCGCATCTCATGGCGCTTCTCGCCGTCATCGGTATTGTCTACGGCGTTTTTGTGGGGTTGAGCCAGACCGATCTCAAATTTGTCATCGGATATTCCAGTGTGTCACACATGGGGATCGTGGGGTTGGGACTGGCCACCGTAACCGTCGAAGGGCTCAACGGCGCCGTCTTTCAGATGTTTGCCCATGGGGTGATGACGGCGCTCTTCTTCTCGTCGGTGGGCTACATCTATGACCGAACCCACACAAAATCCATTGCGGAACTCGGAGGGCTGAGCCGTACCATGCCGGTGGCCTCCGGATATTTGATCGTAGCGGCGCTCACCGGCATCGGCGTTCCCTGTCTGGCCAGTTTCTGGGCGGAACTCACGGTCTTTATTTCTTCCTTCAAGGTTTATCCGTTGTATGGCATACTGGCGGTCTGTGCCCTGGTCGTGAGTGCGCTGTTCATCCTGCGGGTGGTGCAGCGAACCTGCTACGGGCCGGAAAAGGAGCGTTTTGCGCACCTTGAAGACGTTTCGTTTAAGCTGGGTATCCCCAGGATGATCCTGGTTTCGGTTATCGTCATTTTCGGTCTGTTTCCCGATGTTATGCTGAACATGATACAGACGGCATCCATACCTTTTATTTCCGGGTTGCCATGATGAGTTGGATAATTTTCAGTCCTGAATTCTACTTTTTACTGGTGAGCACCGCATTTTTGTGTTTGTCCATGATGCGGCGGGTCAAACCCGAACAGCTCTATTTCATTGCCCTGGTTTTGGCGTCCGTGGGTGTTGGGGTTTGTCTGGCATGCGTTCGCTTGACCGGAGACCTCTTTGCGGGAACCTATCGTGTCGACCTGTTTTCCCAGGTGTTTAAAGTCATGCTGTCCATGGGGCTGTTCCTGGTGGTATGCCTGTGTACGGAACTCGATGGGATCGAAGAGCGGCATCATCCGGAATTCTACTTCCTGCTGAGCGTTTGTACGCTGGCCATGATGATGCTGGTCAGCAGCGTTCACCTTTTGACCGTTTACGTTGCTCTGGAGCTTTCCAGCTATTCTCTCTACACGCTGGTTTTTCTGCGAAAAGGGCGGGACCGAGGCATCGATGCAGGCCTGAAATATTTTTTGATCGGGGCCTCCGCATCGGCTTTGATGCTTTTTGGTTTTGCCTTGCTTTACGGCAGCATCCATGCCGCATATCTGGTAGAAATTCTTAAAATTCTTCCGAATGTCATCAACCGGCCGGTGGTGATTGTCGCCCTGATTCTGCTCCTCACCGGATTTTTCTTCAAACTGGCTGTTTTTCCGTTTCATTTCTGGGCACCGGATGTTTACGAGAGCGCCGCCAACCAGGTCACCGCCTATATCGCCACGGCTTCCAAGGTTGCGGCCATCGCCATTATCACGAGAATCGTCGCATTGACCGGCGGCGGCAGCGCCTACCTGGTGCATATGTTGGTGACGCTCTCCATTATTACCATGACCATTGGCAATCTGGCCGCCGTTGTCCAAAAGGATTTGAAACGACTGCTGGCCTATTCCAGCGTCGCCCATGCCGGATACGTGCTCATCGGAATTTTGAGCATGAGCCAGGCCGGTTATTCCAGCGCCATTTTTTATGCGCTCTCTATTTTGATGATGAAGTTCACCTGTTTTCTGGTACTCGTCAAAGTGGCGGATGACGGCAGGAATCTGGATATCGAACACCTGGCCGGATTGCATCGCCGGTCCCCGATTCTGGCCATGGCCCTGATGATGGCACTTTTCGGGCTGGCCGGTATTCCGCCCACCATCGGTTTTACGGGCAAACTTTTGATCTTTACCGCGGCCATGCAAAAAGGTTACTTTACGCTGGTGCTCATCGCCATGATCAATGTGGTCATTTCACTTTACTACTACCTCTTGGTGGTGAGGGCGGCTTATCTTCTAAAGCCCAAAGAACAATTACCCGAACTCGAGGTATCTAGTTCCATAAAAGTGCTGGCCGGACTATTGATTTTCGGGATGGTCGCGGGAGGAATCTTGCCCCAATACATTATCGAATTGTCCAGGACGGCGGCCATGACGTTGATGTAAAACCTGAATCTTGCACAAGCCGGAGGCGTCCATCTGCTGCGTTATTAAGGGCTCGCAATAGCAGACTATGGCTTCGCCCTTAAGTGCCTTGCATATGAAAGCCTCCAACTTGTGAAAGATCCAGGTTGTCATTTAAAAGATCTTACTTACGTGAGAAATGTTTTTTAGTTTCCCCGATAGATCGGGATCTGCGGCAATCAACAATCATAAATCAACAAGCACCCTTAGCGCCTTCTTATGAACCAAAGATCTCCCCATAATCCTTCCGCCGAACAAATTGCCCGGGCTGTTCTCCGGGCGTTTGAAAAATTTCATACGCAATTCAGGATCATTACGCAGCGGGCCAGGGAGCGCTTTTTGAATCAGGATTGGCATGGGTTGAAAGCCGATGCCGAAGAAAGGCTCGATCTTTATAAGTCCGTGGTGGATGAGATCGTTGCAGCGGTGGGACAATTGCTGGGCAGCCGGGTCAAAGACGAAAGCGCCTGGATCGACATCAAAAAGAACTATTTCGCCTTGACCCATGCACTGGATGTGTGGGAGCTGGCGGAAACCTTTTTCAATTCGGTGACCCGGAAAATATTTGTTACGGTGGGTGTGGATCCGCAAATCGAATTCGTGGATACCTGTACCCGGAAACAATCTCCCCGGTTGGGCCGTCTCCCGTATCGCACTTATGCCGGCGGCCGACCGACGGCGTTAATGTTGGAAGGCATCCTTAAGGATTATCCCCATCATGCGGTCTGTGAAGATATTCAGCGAGATGCGCAGCTGGCTGCCGAAAAGCTCGACAACCACCTTAGAAGCAGGGGAGACGCGCCGTATTTCGATCGCATCGAGATGCTGACGTGTGTGCTGTATCGCGGAAAGGGCGCCTATCTGATCGGCCGGATTTTCATGGGCTCGGATGTCTTCCCGCTGGTTTTCGCCCTGCTCAACAGGGCGGGCGGCATTATCGTAGACGCCGTTCTTTGGGATGAAAACGACGTCAGCATCTTATTCAGCTTTACCCGCTCCTATTTCCATGTCGACGTCGAAAAACCTTCGGAACTGGTAAGTTTTTTGAAGACAATCATTCCCAGGAAGCGAATCGCGGAACTCTACATTTCCATCGGTTACAACAAACACGGCAAATCCGAGTTGTATTGCGACATGCTCAATCACCTGAGCCGTTCGGACAAAAAATTCGAAATCGCTGAAGGAGAAAGAGGCATGGTGATGGAAGTGTTCACCATGCCGGATTATGACCTGGTATTTAAGGTCATCAAAGATCATTTTGCATATCCCAAGCATACCACCCGGAACGAAGTCATTGGCAAATATGACCTTGTATTCAAGCATGATCGGGCCGGCCGGCTGGTGGATGCCCAGGAATTCGAATATCTGAAATTCAGCCGAAGCCGCTTTTCGGATGAATTGTTGAACAACCTGCAGCGCAATGCCGCACAGAATGTAATGATCGGCGAAGACCAGGTTGTGATCAGACATGCATATATCGAGCGCCGGGTGACACCGCTAAATATCTATCTTAAGAAAGCGGACCCATCCGATGCCCGGTCTGCTGCCGTGGACTACGGCAATGCCATCAAAGATCTGGCCGGGTCAAATATCTTTCCGGGAGATCTGTTGACCAAAAATTTCGGTGTCACCCGTCACGGCCGGATTGTTTTTTACGACTATGACGAGCTTTGCCTGTTGTCCGTGTGCAAATTCAGGGTCATGCCTAAAACCGTAAGCTATGAGGAGGAAATTTCTTCCGAAGTTTGGTTTGGTGTGGGAAGTCATGACGTATTTCCCGAAGAGTTCCGGCATTTTTTGGGGTTAAAGGGAGATTTGAGAGACATTTTTATGACGCACCACAGCAACCTGTTCGATGCGGCTTTTTGGCAAAACATCCAGTCTCGCCTAATAAGCGGGGAAATTATCGATGTCTTTCCTTACGGGCCGGAGCACAGGCTGGGAGACCGTTAGTGGAACGACCCGTCTTCGCTCTTCGAGCTACGCCGAGGCAAGCCGCT
>CAZQAF010000131.1:0-1723 GCA_964591175.1 uncultured Desulfobacteraceae bacterium
GTGGTCATCGAAGCTTTGGACGCGTTTTTAAGAGGTCAGAAAGACAGGATCGGATGATCAATTCGGATCTCCCGCCCCTATTTTAAAAATGCCAACCCATAAAGGCAGACCGAAAATTTTTTAGGTTAAAGGCTTTCTATCCATTAATTTTCCTACCAAGTGTCCATCCATAAATGAGGATTTTTGTTCAAGATCAAGGCATGCGAAAAAAATAACCGCAGGCATATAGTTGATATTCCGAGGATTATTTTTTGAGCATAACGCAGAGATTGGGCAAAAAGACCATTTATGGATGGACACTACCTACTTTATATCACAAAATTTGTTCTTGACAATATGGTTCTTAACTTGTATAAATAATTATATTTTTATTCACAATAGTCTGAATTTGGCAGTATCGGGAAGTTTCGATTTTTTGACGGTACCGGCAGGTTGTTTTCCGTCACAACCGTTCATTCTATTTTGGTTTTTTGGAGATAGTAATGCCTGGAAAACCGAACAAACCCAATTCTTCTGAAGACTTAACTTTTTATATTGTTGGAAAAAGAAGGTTGCAAAATGAACTGATAGCGTCGTATCTGACAAAACAAACCGGAAACGCGTGCTTTCTACTGGAGAGTATCCATCAGCTTTCACCATGCGACCTCGATCCAGAAAGTTCCCGGGGGCTTGTATTCTGGGACTGCCATGAAAACGATTCGAAAAAGCTTCTTGCGGAACTAAGGAGTTATGCTAAACTCGAAAATTCAGCAACCCGAATCGTGTTTTTTAATGTGCCCACTTATTTTGAGTTGAGTAAGAAGTTTATCTTGAAAGGTGTCCATGCCCTTTTTTATGAGCACGATTCACTGGATATATTCCTAAAAGGTGTTCGGGCGGTCCTTGACGGTAAGCTGTGGTTTTCCAGAGAGATTATGTCTAAATACATTTTTGACAATTCCGGCAGTGAAACGTCATCAAAGAACACTGTCGGGAATCTCACTAAAAGACAGATTGAAATACTTGCCATGATTGCCGTAGGATCAACCAATGAAGAGATTTCCGATAAGCTTTGCATCAGCCCCCACACAGTAAAAACGCATCTTTACAAAATATTTAAAAAAATTAACGTTCCCAATCGTGTCCAAGCGTCTCTCTGGGCCGCAAAGAATTTGTAGCTTTATTCCCTTTTTCGAAGATGAACCGATCCGGACCTGAAAATCAGAAGACACTGGCGCTGATAAAAGGGATGGGTAATAATTGCCACACTCGGCTTATCACTTTTTTTCACAAAACTATCCCGTGCAGGGACTCCGGTTCACGGCGCAAAAGCTGCAGGGATGGGAACCGCCTTTGCGGGGTTAGCAGATGACCCTTCGGCCATTATGCACAACCCGGCGGGACTCACACAAGTCAAAGGCACCAATATCTATTCCGGCGTCACCGCCCTGATTCCATCCTCCGAATATACAAGCCCTTCAGGTGCCTCCGAGGAAACAGACTTTAACGTTTTTTTCCCGCCACATTTTTATATCTGTTCTGATTTCGATTTGGAATCGCTTACAAACCCATCGCGAGCCCGACCTTGGCATTTGACATTTGAGGCTGAATGGTTGAATTGGTCCAGGTTCGATCATCAAACACTGGACTTTGAGCATGAAGTTCCGGGCGCCGGATTTTCAGATATGGTTATCGATTTTGACTGGAAGGATCAATGGTTCATTAAATTCGGTTTGGAATATTA
>CAZQAF010000131.1:1823-3643 GCA_964591175.1 uncultured Desulfobacteraceae bacterium
TTATCGATTTTGACTGGAAGGATCAATGGTTCATTAAATTCGGTTTGGAATATTATTTGAACAAAACATTTGCTATAAGAACAGGATACGCTTTTATTAAAACTCAAGTGCCGAATCAAACGCTATCGCCCGCCTATCCGGACGCAGATGCCCACAATTTCAGCATCGGATTCGGATACAAAATCAATAAGTGGACGCTGGATGGTTTCTTCATGGTCGAAATTTACAAGGATAGGGAAGTCAACAATGATATCCTAAACGGTGAATATAAAAATTCCGCTCATTTTATCGGTTTTAGTTTAGGCTATAGATTTTAAAACAAAGAAGGCCGCCTTTTAGCTAGTTCGATGTTTTTGAATACAATATTTTTTGGTAAATGCTGAATGTTAATTCGTCCGGTTCCGAATCCATCTCAGCTTTAACAATCTCTTTGAATTTCTCGTAAACTCGGATGGCGTCATTGCGTTTGCCCCTGTTGAAACAGTTGGTCATCAGTTTTTGGCAGGCGGTTTCGGAGATCGGTTCGACGGCAACTATTTTTTTGTAAAAAGCGGCGGCTTTTTTCAGCGCTCCTCTTTTCTCGTATATTTCAGCCAACATGTACAAAATGCCTAAATATTCTCGACGATACGCCTCTCTTTTGGAGCGAATCGCCTCTATGTACAGATCATCTGCAAGAAAATCATTTCGATATATTTTCAGCGCATCTTTTAAATAAGCGATCGCTTTGTTCGCATCTCCTTTGCTTTCGGCAATTTCGGCTTTTCGTATCAAATCCATGAAGTCTGCGATATCCAGCTGCCACAAGCGTTCATCCAAGGATATAAAATTATCTTTTAAGTGGATGTAGGATGAACCAAATTCTTTGAGCATAGACGGTTCGAGCAATCTGCGAAGGCGGTGCAAGTTCACTTTAAAATTGGTCTCGGATGTGCTTTTCTTCTCATTCGGCCAAAGATCTTCCATGATCAAATCCTTGGGAATTCTTTCAAACCCATTTGCGATGATGATCTTCAAAAGCTGTTTTGGCAAATTGCCTCCCCACTCTTTTTCCGAGATGATATCCTCATCGCGGGACACGCTGAATCCGTTCAGGGACCTTACGCGCAGTATGGGCAGGTTTGCCCGATGGATCGATCTCAGTATATGGCGTGCATTTTTTTTGATTTTTGCATTAGGATGCTTTGACAAACGCTTCAATTCATCAATGGCACTGTCATCAGCGCGGGGTATGAGAAGTTGAACCACGTGGTCGTATGTTTGGAGCAGATCCATTTCAATGGCCATGATGCAGAGATTGACCAAATCCCTTCGGCTCGGGAAGATAAAATGATAGTATTTCTTATCGGCTGCAATCTTGAAACCTTCTTTCAAATGCATGACGGCTTGTCTGGTTTCCGAACACTCCCGTTTTAGTAACGCTAAAGCAAAATGGACCATGACGACGGTAAGCGGAGATGAAATTTCCACAAAATGATTTAGCGCATCTTCAAGCAAAATTTCAGCGCGGGAGTATTCCTTAAGGTGGTACAACACCAGCCCCATCAATATCTTATTCCAAATGATATGGGTATCGGAATAGCTCTCGTCGGAGGATACAATTTTGCACGATTGTTCAATAAATCTTCTGGCGGTAAGGTATTCTTCCTTCAAGTAGTGGTTGACGCCTAAAAACATTGCGGCGATACCGTTCATAAAGTTCGCCCGCATCACTGAAGAGAGCTGTAATAATTGGCTGCCTGCCTCTTCGGCCTCATTAAAAGCGCCGAGATGGGGTTTCAGCATCAGTTCGGAGAAAAACAATACCGGATATAAATACA
>CAZQAF010000131.1:3743-6769 GCA_964591175.1 uncultured Desulfobacteraceae bacterium
CCGAGATGGGGTTTCAGCATCAGTTCGGAGAAAAACAATACCGGATATAAATACAGCAGGCCATGGTTGCCGATAATTTCATTGGCTTGTGATAAGGACACCTGCGCTGTCTCCAAATCTCCCCGAACCGTACAACACTGGCTGTGATTCAACAAATGCGATGCGCGAATTTCAGGAAACGGTGTATGTTCTAATAAAATTTTGATCTCTGCAGCCAGTTCATCCACTTCTGAGAAATCGCCCATTAAAGACAAAGCCAACATGGCTGTGCTTAAAGCGTAAATTTGAAGGGGTTGGTTCCCGATGGTTTTTGACAGCACATAGGCATTCTGACAGGTTTGAGCGCCTTTTCTCTGGTCCGCGCCTCGAATCGTATGGCCGAAGCCGACTTGATACCAGAGGGTTGCGCATTCCCAGGGATATGCTTCAACAGATGTTGTTTGAAGAAGCGCCTCAGCCTCCTCGAGCAGAATCCCCATAGGGACGACATCACGCCCTCTGAACATCGTCGCTTCGATCAAATATGCCAAGGCAAGAAGTTGCCCGCGTTCATTTTTTTGCATTTTAAATAAATTGAATGCATTTTGGAGATTGACGGTATTTTCATCGGCGCCTGTAAACCGTTTCGTAACGGACAAGTATAACAAGAGCCAGGGCCGATCGAGGACGATATCTTTGGGAAGAGACAGCAGTAGGTTTGACAAGTCGGCTGTCCTGCCCAATTTTAAGAGATCGGCCCCCAATCTCTCGATAATTGTTGCAGCGTCTTGAAAATTTTGGGCCTCAAGATAAAAATTCGCAGCGTCTTGCCATTCCCCTTTATTTGCGCAGAAAGACGCAGCCTTGTTCAATACGGCATTTTTTTCATCTTGTGCAATATTTGAGTCGAATTTAGATCGCAGAAAATCTCTAAACAACTGGTGATATCGGAATAACCACCCTTTTTCTTCTTCATAAACCGATTGCACAAAGAGATTTCTTTGCACAAGATCCATGAGTTTTTGATCTGCATTGTTAATACCGGCCAAACGATTCAGCAATGCCGGTTCGATGGATTCGAAAATGGAAGATATCATCAGCAATCTTTGGTTTGTATACGGCTGGGCGTCGAAAAGCTCTTCAGCGAAATATTGAAAGACCTCGACTTTGAAAACCGTTGGCATATCTTCTAAAAGATACGTTTGCCTTGATTCTTCCGGTAAGCGGGCCAGCTTTTCAGAAAGCAGAATCAACCCGCCGACCCAGCCTTCGGTAAGTTGATGAATTCTATTGACCTGGCCGGTATTTAGACTCATCTCTTTAATTTTCTTAAAATAAATTTTGATTTCGTCTTTGGTGAAAGACAGCTCTTGGTTGTCCAGTATCAGCACATTCTGGGTCATCTTCAACCTCTCGAGCTTGAATGAAGCAACAGTCCGGGATAAAATCCACACGATGACATTGGACGGCTTTTCCTCAACCAGTTTTTGCAAAAATCGGTGTGAAGCCGCATCAGCATGCAGCCTGTCCAAACCATCCATGACAATATGGATTGGATCGGAGACCAGCGAAAAAACAGATTGGAGCCAATCGCGATATAATGCGTCCTCGTCCCTGGGACCTACAGAAAAAGCCGGATATTCTTTGATAGCCGAAAAATCCACGCTGTTAACCGCTGCTTCAAGTGCTGAAATCAATGCGTGAAAAAGATTCACCGGGTCGGAATCTTCTGGGAAAAGATTGATCCAGGCTGGTTTTATGTTGAGTGCTTCCAAATATGATGCAGCGAGTGTGGATTTGCCCTGGGCGGCCTGTCCCAAAATAAATATCAACTGTTTATCGTCATTTTTAGTGAGCCGCTGAAATAGTCGAGGTCTTGAAATTACCGAGGATAATTTGGGTGGGCTGACTTTTAGCACGCTGATTGATCCTTAGGAATATTTTACTAAATTAATATAAATTTAAATAGTTACTGTCAAGGAATTTCCTGAATCATATTCATAATCTCTTAAATATTCAATATATTCAACTGGTTTCATTTGACGCATGTTTAAAGAAATTCATGCGCAATTTTAACCTCATTTTAACCCTTTTTATTTATAGGATAAGTGAACTGAAATGAACGGTTTTGGAAAGGGACAACAGCACGGCAATACGCTTTCCCGGCCATAAGCTGAAGCAGATGACCGTCAGACTGGTGAATTACCCTCGAACCTAAAGGGTGCGTTTTTAACAACAACGCAGTTTTTCACGTTCATAGGCGCCCATGCAGAAAATGAATAAAAGAAGACCATCTTCTAATGAAATGGCATTCTATATAGTCGGTCACAGACGCCTGGGAAATGAGTTGGTCGCCGATTATCTGTGTCGAAAAACCGGTAACGATTGCTTTGTATTGGAAAATATTCAACATATCTCAAAAAGCAATACCAATAATTCCGGCCGGTCGAAACTAATTTTTTGGGACTGTCGGAAAAAAGATTTGAAAAACCTTTTGACCGAGTTAAGGGCGTATAACGTCCATGACGCATCTGCAAACCATATGGTTCTTTTTAATATGTCAAACGGCATGGCAATGAATAAAAAATTGGTGGTAGAGGGGATCCGGGGTATTTTTTACGAACATGATTCACTGGATCATTTTATGAAAGGGGTGAAGGCGGTTATAGAAGGAAAATTATGGCTCTCCCGGGAGGTGATGACCCAATGCATTTTCGAAGAAAGTGATGCGCCGACAAAGAGCACCACCGGGAACCTCACCGAACGACAGACCGAAATCCTTGCCCTGATCGCCGTGGGCGCATCCAATGACGAGATCGCAGACAGGCTTTGTATCAGTCTCCATACCGTAAAGACACATCTTTACCGAATCTTCAAAGAGATCAATGTCCCCAATCGCGTCCAGGCAGCCCTCTGGGCCGCCGCCAACCTTTAAGGCCACCCACCTTCCGCCTTTCTCTACCATCAATCACCAATTCACTGTTTACCATTTAATCGAAATCCTGACACCCTCCCAGTTTTTGGACAACCTCTGAACCTAAGTTTTT
>CAZQAF010000132.1:0-6754 GCA_964591175.1 uncultured Desulfobacteraceae bacterium
TCACACTCAAATTTTAATCCTCAAAATACTCAATGTATTCCTGCGGTTAAAATTTCCGCGCTCCTTGAACTTGAACCCCGGTTAAATAAAAAAGCAGATTTAACTGGGCAGGCAAAAATGAGCATTTTTCAACGGTCTCTCCCTGTCAGGTCTAGGCTGAAAACCAAGACCAATTTGGATGCGTAGCGTCGAAGAACATAAAGGCAGTGCCATCCGAAAGCGTTATATCATGTATTCGACAACCGGCATCCAATATCAATTTCCAACCTGTCAAGGCGTCATCCCTTTCAATTTGCGCTCCGCGATTTTCGCCTCATTTGATTTTGGATATTTTTTGATCAGTTCCGATAAAATGAGACGCGAATTTACTTTATCTCCCAGGTTCAGAAAGGCGAATCCTTGTTTTAAAAGTGCTGCCGTTACCTTATTCCCTTTTGGATATTTTTCGATGACTTTCTGGTATTCCAAGATCGCTTTCTCATACCATTTTTCACGATAGTAGGTTTCACCGATCCAAAATTGGGCGTTGTCGACATTTTTTGATTTGGGAAATTCCTTTATGAATTTTTGAAATCCTTCCCGGGCGGCGTTAAAATCACCTTTGTCATAAGCCTGTTTTGCAGACTGGTATGCTGCTTCTTCCGTAAGTTTATGTCTGCCCTGTTTCCCGGCTGTTGCTCCCCGCATTGATTTTTTTTTCTGATCAGATGTCGTTGAATCAAAATTCAGATACTGCTCGAGGCGCGCGATACGATCTTTATTTAAATTTACGGTCTTGTCGAGGGCCGCCAGTTTCCTTTCCCTATATTCGGTTGATTCTTCAAACGCTTGTATTTTCTGTTTCAATAAATAGTCTGTTTCTTCAAGCTTTCCCTTTAATGTTCGGATTTCATCCTGGAGTTGATCAATATCCGCATTCTGACCGGCGGTTCTGCTTCTGAGCTCTTTATCATACTGCTCGTTGGCTTTGCTGACTTCCTCCAGCTGCGCTTCAAGCTTTTTGTTCTTGAGTTCCGAATCGGAATAGCGCTTTTCCGCCTGAGCCAGACGATCGTCCAGTGTGACGACATCCCGCTGAAGCGCGCATCCGGTCAAAAGGATTATCACCGGCAAGAGAATGTAAATACGTTTGTCCATGGCAGTAACGAGCTCGAAGGATATCGGGATAATCGCACTGTCCGGCCAATATCCCGATATCCCTTATGGGTTTATAAAAATGAAACGTCCGATTAATTTATGACAAAGTGGCATCGCCTGTTTTTGGCCCAAGCTGCTTCATTATGACCGGGATCTATCGGACGTTCTTCGCCGTAACTGATCGTGGTCAGACGTGAAGCTGGAACGCCTAAGTCGACCAGAAACGCTTTTGCGCTTGCCGCTCGCCTTTCTCCCAGTGCAAGGTTATACTCAGTGGTGCCGCGTTCGTCACAGTAACCGCCTATGGTTGCCGATTTGTCCGGATTGTTGAGGAGCCACTGGGCTTTTTTCTTTAAAATTTCCTGCGCCTCGGGGGTTAAGGTGGAACTATCAAAATCAAAATGGATATCCTGGTTTACAAAGGCATCCATGGCCTCTTGTTTCATCATGGCTTCTTTCTTGAGGTTTTCTTCTTCCATTGCCTGCTGTTTCGCCATTTCTTCTTGTTTCGCTTTTTCAGCCGCCGCTTTCATCGCCGCTTCATTTTCAGCCTGCTGAGAAGCCATGCTTTCTTCTTTTACCGCTTTTTTTGCGCATGAAGCAGTGAACAGAAATCCTGGAATAACGATTGCCAGAGCCAAGACAATCCAAATTTTTTTTCGCATTTTTGCCTCCTTTTAACAGCTTGATGGTGAATTTCGTGTGTTTATCGACAATAAATCCGAACCAAATATTACCCCATCGCAAACGATTGGCCGCGGGCGATATTATCTTTGCCGCGACTATCATTTTATCGATCGATCATTCTCGGCGACCATTCCGGTTCGGATTGCTGCCCTTTCATATCGAGCAGCTTTCTTTGATCGGTTCCGTAACTTGTCATAACATAGATCTTGGAAGGCCCTTCCCGGGTAGAGCTGAAAACGATAAGATTTCCATCCGGCGACCATGACGGTGACTCATTGTCGCCTTCGTTGTTCGTTAATTGAATCGGCCCCTTGCCGTCGATTCCGATCAGGAAAATGTTGTTGAGACCATTTTCCATGCCGGAATATACCAGTTTGTCCCCCCTGGGCGACCAACTGGGCTGCGTATTATAGCGTCCGTGAAACGTTAATCTGTCGACCTGACCGGTGCCTAAATTTTTAATGTAAATCTGCGGCGTTCCGGATCGTCTTGAAACAAAGGCGATCTTTTTTCCGTCCGGCGACCACGCAGGTGATACATCGATACCTTTATTATAGGTTAATCTTTTAATAATTTTCCCGGCTCCGGTCAATAAATAAATTTCCGGGTCACCTGAAAACGAAAGTGTCGCTGCCAGGGCAAATTCATTGGGTTGCCATGCAGGCGTTATGTTGAGACCTGTTTTGGAAATGACAGTACCCCGCTTTTCTTTTAACAGTTTTATATAGAGATCGGGCTTTCCTCTGGCATAAGAGGTGTAGGCAATCCATTTCCCATCCGATGACCATGCAGGGGTAAGGGTGATGCTATTGGTATGCGTAATTCTCCGGGGGTTGTAGCCGTCAAAGTCACAGATATATATTTGCTTGGCTCCGGAACTTGTTGAAACAAAAGCAATTTCAGTATCAAAAATACCCCGTTTCCCGGTCAGGGCGTAGATGGCCTCGTCACAGAACCGATGGATGATTTTTCGCTGATCATTGAAATATCCCTTGTACCTTTTGCCCACCAATAGCCGTTCCTTGAACGTATCATAAAGTCGAAGCTCCATTTCAATCATGTTGTTTTCGATCAACACGCCGCCGGTAACGAGAAGCTCAGCACCGATACTGGTCCAATTATGGAAATTGACATTGGCAACGGTGGCATCGGATTGGGGACCGACAAGAAATGCTTTTCGATTAAGGATTTCAAAATATCCGGTAAATGCCAATGTTTCAGCAAGAAGGTCCGATGCTTTTTTCGATAATTGATCGGTGGCGGTGCCGGTGGAGATGGGTTTGAAAAAAGGGACGGCAATGGGAATTTTTTTTAAAAAAGGATTCGTGATGTCAATGTAATCATACCCGGCGGAATACAGGCGCGGCGCAGCCAAAATAGATAGGGTCAATGTCAGACAAAAAAGTTTAATCCAATAATTTTTCATTTTTCCAATATCTTAACATTTCATGTTGTGTTATAAAAAGAATGACCAATAAAATTAAACATTTCCCGAAGTGGTTTCAAAACCTCCCCTCGGACTCAATCACCAAAGGCGGACAAGTCTCTGTGTTGGACTGGGCCGGCCAATCCTCGAAATATTCCCGATATTCCTGCGGTTGGCCGCCTCAGTCCGCCTTGACCTTAAATCCGATTGAAGGCTTTGAAACCACTTCTCCCCCATAACGGGATAGAAATTTCGAGATTTCAAATTACTTTCCGAGACCTTTAGGGGTGAAATGAAAACCGGCCTCAACATATGGACGCATATACCCGCTTGGGAGCGGCGGGAGCGGGTTTGACTTCCTGATTGCATTTTTGGCCGCTTCATCGAAATATTCGTTTCCGGAACGTTTGTCGAACCAGATGTCTTTTATTTCGCCGTTTCTTGCGATTTTAACGGCGACCCAGGCCTCAAGTCCGGTTTGTCCTCCAGCCAACTGTTCGGAAAACGCCCAGTTTTTTTGAATTCGATATGCAATTTCAACGCGATATATATCAATGAGTTCAAGAACTTTTTTGCTGTCGGCGCTACCTCCCGGAACCCGAGGGCCTTTTGAAGCCTGTTGTTTGTCAAGTTCTCTCGGTCCTGCTTTTTCCACCTCATTTTTAATGCGGGCGATGGCTTTCTTGATTTCAACGGAACTGGATTCTTCGACGTCTTTTTTAATCCGGTTGATGGCGCTTTGAACCACTTTTTCCGGTTTAAATGTCTTTTTTTTGAGGGAGCGCTTAATCTTTTTGGGTTTCAGTGAAGTCGGCACCGAAGCCTCGCGAACCGGTTCGGGAGATTCTTTTACTGGAATTTTCGGGGTTTCGGCTTTATTTTCCACCGAGGACTGTTTTTTGGTTTTTGCGGGCGGCAAAGTTGTTTGGGCAGAAGGCATCGTGACAAGATCGACATTGATGTAGGCAAGAGAAGGTGTTCTGCTGGTTGCAAAGCCGGGTGCAAACATCAAAATTACGAATAACGTCACGTGACAGAAAAATGAAATTGCGAAATTAGAAAAAAATTTCCTGCGTTCGTCTTCGCCTTCCGGATAATTTTCAAGGTAACTCTTTTGGTTCATGATCTATTGCTTAGCGTTCTTTTTTTGATGAATCGGCTCAGTTACCATTCCCAATTTATCAACTCCTGCGGCTTTTATTTCAGCCATGACGCGGACGACGAACCCGTAAGATATTTCCTGGTCGGCCCTGAGATAGACCTCGCGGTTTTCCCGGCCTTCCAATATAGTTTTCAGTTTCTCTTGAAGATTATCCAAGCCGATTTGATAATCGTTAATAAATATTTGATTCTTTGTGTTGATGGTAATGATAAGATTCTCTTTTTTGGCGATCAGCGGTTCAGAGGTCGTCTGGGGAAGCGAGACGTCTACGCCTTGCATCATCATGGGGGCGGTGACCATAAAGATGATCAGAAGAACGAGCATCACATCCACAAAAGGTGTGACATTAATATCAGACATCAAGCGATCGCTGTTGGTTTCTATTGCCATGTTACTTCTCCCTTAAAATACTGTCCATCCATAAATGGTCTTTTTGCCCAATCTCTGCGTTATGCTAAGAAAATAATCCTCGGAATATCAATAATATGCCTGCGGTTATTTTCTTAGCATGCCTTAATCTTGAACAAAAATCCTCATTTATGGATTGACACTATATCGATTTTTCAACTCATTATATCACGTTCGATGATATTTAGAAAATCTGCGGAAAAATTTTGCAATTCAGACTCAAGGACTCGGATTTTCTGCATAAAATGATTGAAGGCAATGACCGCAGGAATGGCGGCAGCCAGTCCGGCCGCTGTTGCGATAAGTGCTTCTGAAATTCCGGGAGCAACCGTGGCAAGGCTGGCTGAACCTTTCAGACCAATGCCGTGAAACGAACTCATGATCCCCCATACGGTTCCGAACAACCCGATAAAAGGTGCTGTATTACCGGTTGTTGCGAGAAAGGGAACCATTCTGATCATGCGGGTCGTTTCGGTGTTAATGGCCCTGCGCAGGGCGCGTTTAACGTTTCCGGTTCCGGTAAATCTTGCACTTAAAGATGCGTGCTCCGTTCCAGCCGAAGGGTTCGATTCTTTTTTTATCGAGGTGCCGGAACGACTCAAATTTTTAAGCTCCGCATACCCCACGCGAAAAATTCTGGCAACAGGGCTGCCGCGAAGCTGTTTGGCTTTGGTAAAAGCACTGGAAAGGTTCCGGCTCTTCCAAAAAAAATCAATAAATTCATGAGATTCTGCGGTTGCCTTTTTAATATAGCGAAATTTCATGATCATAATGGCCCATGATGTAACAGAAAAAAACAAAAGAAGCAGCAGCACGAATTTGACCATTATACCGGCATGCATCACCATTGCGAATATGTCTATGTTTATCGAATTCATTTAAATGCTCCGTGGGTTTTAATAATTACTCCGAGGTTATAAAAGGGTATAATTAGTTGAAAAGTAAATCTTTTTATTGTGAAGGGAAGACGGCTCCTTCAATAAATACTGCGTTGTCCTCTGAACTATATGAACCCGGTTTTGGTGTCAAGAAATTAAAGTAATCATTCATTTTGGGGTTGCTTTTGAAACAACCGGCAAATACAAATAAAACTAAAGCAACGGCTTCCATCGAAAAAAAAGAATAAGAATAAGGAAAACCGCGGATGAACACGAATGAACACGAATTAAAATAATAATATAATATTAGTGTTCATTTGCGTCCATTCGTGGTGATTTATTTCCTGTTTTCTAGAATGTTTTTTATTGCGCATACAGCTAAGGAATTTTTCATGAAGAATATCGCAAATCTGCTCTTTAAAGCAAACATTTTAAAAAAAATCCCCAGGTCAGGCTTTCATTTTCTGGGCGCAGGCAAAGAATCGGTGGCTGAACATTCATTTGGTACGGCATTTATTGCCTTTGTCATGGCCCAAATGGAACCGGAGACGGACGCTTACCGGTTGATTGCCATGTGCCTGGTGCATGATCTGCCGGAAGCCAAAACCGGCGATCTCAATTATGTCCAGAAAAAATATGTGACAGCCAATGAAAATAAAGCCATACAGCAAATTGTCAACAGTTTACCATTCGGCGCCAATCTTTCCGAATTGATGGCGGAATTTAATGAACGTCGGACCATGGAGTCCAAACTGGCACATGATGCGGATCAATTGGCACTGATTCTGGATTTGAAAACCCTCTCCGACATCGGATATAAGCCACCCCAAAAATGGCTTCCGTTTGCCTTAAATCGTCTGGAGACCAAAACCGGTCGGGAAATGGCGCAAAGTATCCTGGAGACGGAATGGGATGAATGGTGGCTTGAGAATTATGTTGACAGCTCAAATAAAAAGGAATAATTTCCTAACCTTGTTTGCCATATGATCATGACGTTTTAAAATCGGAGGATAAGATGAACTGGCTGACGGGAACGCTATGGACGTCGTTGGGAAA
>CAZQAF010000133.1:0-6549 GCA_964591175.1 uncultured Desulfobacteraceae bacterium
CAAAATGCCGATGTTGAGCTGCCATGCTTAAAAATCCGACCAATATTGTTTTGATCGGGATGCCCGGTTCGGGGAAGAGCACAATCGGTGTTATTTTAGCCAAGTTGACAGCACGCGATTTCATCGATACGGACGTTCTTATCCAGACATCCCTGGGGCGAACCCTGCAGGATATCGTTGATACCCAAGGACACATGGCGTTGCGCGAGGTTGAAGAGCGAATCCTTTTAAAGCTCGATTGCTCCAATCATGTCATTGCCACCGGCGGCAGCGCCGTATATAGCCATGCGGCCATGACGCACCTGAAATCAAATGGAATCGCTATTTTTTTGAACGTGACGCTGCCGGTCCTGGAGGCAAGGATTCACGATTATGCGACTAGAGGACTTGCTAAGCGACCGGATCAGAGTTTTGACGATCTCTTCGAAGAACGTTCCTCGCTATACAGGAAGTACGCGGATGTAACGATCGAGTGTAAGGATTTTACACAGGAGGAAGTCTGTGAACAAATTGTTTATGCGATCAAGTAACTCCTGATAACCATGTCTTGGCAAAAAATTAATCCCGTCTGATCTCAATCTCGTCCACGTGACGGTGGAGATTCACCAATGCAGCAGAGCCGGAGATTCCGATGAGAAAAACGGGGTTTAAAAATTTGAATGGCAAGGATATTTTTATTTCGGTCATCTCCCGGTGGGTCGTGCAGATATGTAGGGATTCTCATACATACTATATTACCGGTGTGAAATAGATAAACACTCAAATCTCTGAAAATAAGTGAAGTTTTTATGAAGGAAAATCCTTCGCGTTATCTGAATTCGTTATACGAGTCGCTCAATAATCATGCTGTCTTTAACAGACCGGTTCAATCATCATCCACTGGTAAAACCGGAATGTTATGCCTGAAATCATCCGCAGCGGTAAAGAATTCATACAGTACCACAATGTGCACATTTAAAAAACATCTGCGGAATATTCTCTGTTAGTATCAAAGTATCAATAAGTTAGCTGAAGATCCTCTGTTCAACGCCATAACACCCACATTTTAGATATAAAATTTCCCTGCATTTCCATAGATGCTCTATCTTTCTTGAATCATTTGTGTTTCGAAGAACAACAGATCTCGGCGAGAAATATATTTAATTGGCATGTATATTGCTGAGAGGTGGCTTAAAATTTTAAACTATTTTGGCTTTCGGCATAGGTAAAACCGATAATCTAAAACAACGGTATGGGAAATACCGCTAAACATATTCAAATTTGATTTATATGAGGCGATTTAAAAGAAGTAAACGATCGGATTGTCTGCAATTGATATTGTTGTTTTTTCTGATGTTTTTTTGGGGTGTCTCATCGCTGTATGCCATGGACATTACGCTCAGATGGGCTCCCAACAATGAGCCGCATGTGGCCGGCTATAAAGTTTTTTATCGAGAGGCCGGTAAGTCTTATAAATATAACAAACCCTATTGGGAAACCACTGATACCGAATGCACGATTTACGACCTCGATAAAACGAAAATATATTATTTTGTCGTAAGAGCTTTTGATAAAGATGGAAACACCAGTACGAATTCCAACGAAGTGGCGCTTAATGCCGGTACGGCGGTAAATAACGTCGACAATGATTCCGTCAGCGCCGGCGGCGGCGGCGGCGGATGTTTCATCGCCACGGCCGCATATGGATCGCTGCTGGAACCGCATGTCAGATTATTGTGTCAATTCCGGGACCGTTTTTTGTTGACCAACGGCCCGGGGAAAATATTCGTAAAATATTATTACAAATACTCACCGCCTTCAGCACATTTCATTTCCCGGCATGCTGTTTTAAGCGCTTTGGTCTGCGTGTTTCTATTGCCCCTTGTAGGATACAGTTGGATGCTTTTAAACATGGGGCCGGGTATTACACTGTTATTTATACTACTCATGGGAATCGGTCTGGTTTATATGGTAAGGTGGAGAAAAAGAACGGTTTCGGTAAGGTAATCTGTCAATGGTAGAATTATTGCAAAAAATGTTTGACAGCAGTCCGGATCAGTCAACTATTGTAATCGAAGATATCTGCTCGAACTGCAAAAAAGACGTCTCTATTCAAATTACACCCACATCAGGAGGATTCGGACTTCTCGGCGGGGCATTGTTTGAGAACGCCGCCGGCGGATATTATGCCAGATGCGCTGTTTGCTATGGCCACAACCCAAAAGAGGGGTAAGCCGCACTATCGGATGGGTGATCAAGAGAGACCTTTGAACGTTGAACCTTGAACCCGAAACCAAACATTCAAGGAATTATAAAATTTTGAATCCGGTGGTCAGTTTGGTAAATTCCGATTCCGAAACCGGTTCCCAAGGGCCGACGGGATCAAATTGGATATACGATTTTATATTTGGCGAAAAAACTTTCCCTGCCGTGATATTCGGTTTTTTCATCAGGTATTTAAAGTTTTCACCTAAATCCAGAAGCAAATCCAGATTGTCGTTATCCTCTAAAAGTTCAACAAGCAGCATATTCTGAACCAGGCCGCTTCCTTTTAGATGTTTTTTGCTGTCCCTCCCGGTATATACCTCGATAGATGTTTTCTCGAGCAAGGCAGCGCTATTGTCCTCCCCCACCAAAAACGCCTGATTTACCAGATACGTAGCGTCTTCAAAAGGAATCCACTCACTCATCATTATGTCTCTTTTCTGATGGTCTTCAGCAGCATTGAGACCTTTGCGGTCTCATAATTAAACCCGGGTAAAACGCAAACACCCTTACTTGGCTTCGATTTCACAGCGTTTGTTCAAATGGGCGGAAAAGAAATATGCTGAAGCAAGAAATGCCGGAACAGCGAGCAAGAAACCGAAAAAAGGCAGTATGGTGATACCGCTCACCAGAAAAGCTACTGCGGTAATAAGAAAAAATAACCCGACACCCGCTTTTGATACTCTTTCGACGATGCATATATTTTTTTTCATGAGCCACCTCATAAAATAGCTTTTGTTGCATAATCCTCAAATCATCGATCCGAAGGCTTCAATACTGTTTTAACAGATGTTAAGACCGTTATGCAGAAAGTCAAGAACGTATCACAACCGAAGGTATCGCATCAGATTATGGCCCTGTGTGCCGGCCTCATATTCTGTACATGTATCATTTTCTTTGATTGAAAAAGACATGGCAAAATGCTAAGTTATATTGATACAAAGCTTGAGAAAGGGTGTTTTAAAGGTGAGTTTATGAAAAGCGTGATGGTCAGTTTTATAATGGTGATGTTTCTGTGCAGTGTCTCTTTTTGGAGCTGCAGCAAGGATAAAGACACAGAATCCAAAAAGGGCGCCATTGAAAAAATGACTGAAAAGGCCGGGAAAGAGATCGCGGACAAGCTGCAGAAACCGATCAGAAATGCCCGTTCCGTTAAAAAGAAGCAAGAAGAAAGAGACAAAGAACTCGAGAACGCCATAAAGGGCCAATAAATGTCATTTCGCTGACTTCAAGCGTTTTTGGGTTCAATTTCGGAAAAGATATTTCATTTATAAAAGGGATTGTTTGATGAAGGTTGACGGCAATAACATGCGCACCATTTGGCTGGACAAGGATTTAACAACGGTAAAGGTGATCGATCAGCGGTTATTACCCCATCAATTGGTTATATCCGACCTCAAAACCGTCGATCATGTCATTGCAGCCGTCAAAGAGATGGTTGTGAGAGGTGCGCCGTTGATCGGCGTTACAGGGGCATACGGCGTGTATCTCGCGACATTGAATTCACCGGCAAAAACCATTGAAGACCACTATCTGGCAGCCGAATGCAGCCGTTTGAAATCGGCCCGGCCCACGGCGGTGAATCTTGCGTGGGCGGTGGACAGGATGTTTTCCTTGATGTGTGGCGTATCGGGGACTCCGGAAAAGATCGATGCCGCCCGGCAGGAAGCAGGAAAGATTGCAGAGGAAGAGGTTGAAAACTGCCGAAAAATCGGCGAACACGGGTATCATCTGATTGAGGAAATCTGCCGCAAGAAAAACAAGGAAACCGTAAACCTGCTGACCCATTGCAACGCCGGGTGGCTGGCCTGCATCGAATACGGCACGGCCACGGCGCCCATGTATGTTGCATTTGACAAGGGGATCGATATTCACGTATGGGTCGATGAAACCAGACCGCTCAACCAGGGCGCGCGGTTGACGGCCTGGGAACTGGGAAAGTATGGTATTCCCCACACGGTCATCACCGACAATGCCGGCGGACATCTCATGCAGCACGGTATGGTGGACATGGTGATTACCGGGACCGACAGAACCACCTACACAGGAGATGTTGCCAATAAAATCGGGACCTATCTAAAAGCGCTTGCCGCATACGACAATAATATCCCATTTTATGTGGCCCTTCCGTCCAGCACGTTCGATTGGACATTGCGAGACGGTATTCAGGGGATCCCCATCGAAACAAGAGACCCGGATGAAATCCGGTACGTCCAGGGAATGAATCACGGGAAGATCAAAGATGTGCTGATCACCCCCGAAGCCAGTCCTGCCGGCAACTTTGCTTTTGATGTGACACCGGCGAGACTGGTGACCGGTTTTATCACCGAGCGGGGCATTTGCGGTGCTTCCGAAAAAGAGATACTCAAGTTGTTTCCGGAAAGGAAAAATTCTTGACATTTCACGGCTCGACCCGTTAAATCGCGCTATGTTGACCGATCTGGACAAGAGAATCATCGCTGCCATTCAGGGGGATATTTCCATCACCGAACGGCCGTATTTGGAAATTGCCGAACAACTCGGAATTTCCGAAGACGTGCTCCTTGAAAGACTGAAACAGCTATGTGACAAGGGGATCATCCGGCGGTTCGGGGCGACCCTGCGCCACCAGAAATCCGGATATCCGGCCAATGCCATGGCGACATGGCAGGTGGATGAAGAGAATATCAACGCAGTGGGGGAAAGAATGGCTGCGTTTCGGGAGATTTCCCACTGCTACCGGAGAACCCCCCAAAATGATTGGCCGTATAACCTGTACACCATGATCCATGCAAAAGATGATGCCGCCTGCATGGAATTCGCCCGAAATATTTCCAAAGAAACCGCTATTGACAAATACACCCTTCTTTTCAGCCGCAAAGAACTCAAGAAGACATCCATGGAATATTTTCCGACGGATGAGAACGATTAGTTGTCTTAATGAATTCAAATTCTTACGAATTTATCCGGGGTGTAATATGAAAGCCTCCGGCCCGTGCAAAATTCAGGAACTATATTTGATTTGAAACCCGACACTCCCCATATCCTGCTGATCAATCCTTGGATTCACGATTTTGCCGCTTATGATTTCTGGGCCAAGCCCCTGGGACTTCTGTCGCTGGCGTCGATGCTTCGGTATCATGGATTTAACATTTCCTATATCGACTGTCTGGATCGCTTCCATCATCAGGCGCCGCCGGTTGATCCCCATGCCCGATTCGGCAGGGGACCGTATCTGAAGACCCGAATCCCGAAGCCGCACGGATTGCCCGATATCCCCAGGCATTTTTCCAGATACGGCATCAAAAAAGCATGGTTCAACAAAGATCTTCTTTCCATAAAACCGCCGGATCTGGTGCTCATGACGTCCATGATGACCTACTGGTACCCGGGAGTAAAAGAAACCATTGCATCGGTAAGAAAGATTTTTTCGAGCGCGACGATCGTATTGGGGGGGATATACGCCACTTTATGCAATGAACATGCAAAGCGTCATTCGGGCGCCGATGTAATCGAGACCGGGGCAGGGGAGGGATTTATTCTCGACAGGATTGCCGAACATACCGGCTATTCGGTTTCCTTGAAATATGATCCTGCCGATTTCGATGCGTATCCTTTTCCTGCTTATGATCTTCAGCAAAAGATCGCCTACGTGCCGCTGATGACCTCGAAGGGATGTCCCTTTTCGTGCAAATATTGTGCGTCCCGTTTTTTAAATCCTGATAGGATGGTGCGCAGCCCCGAATCCGTGATAGAAGAGGTCAAATACTGGCATGGACGATTCGGGGTACAGGATTTTGTGTTTTACGACGATGCGCTCCTTGTGGATGCAAAAAAGCATGCCGTTCCCATGCTCGAAGCGATCATCCATTCGGATCTAGACATCCGTTTTCACACCCCCAATGCCGTTCATATTCGCGGGATTTCCAGGCAAACCGCCCGATTGATGTTCCGAGCCGGTTTCAAGACACTTAGGTTAGGTCTTGAAACCACATCGTTTGATACCCGGGACGAACTGGATGCCAAGGTCACGGCCCAAGAGTTTAAACAGGCCGTGGCATGGTTAAGGGAGGCGGGCTTTCATCAGGATATGATCGGCGCATACCTGCTGGCGGGCCTTCCCGGACAGGAACCGGCAGATATTGAAGGTTCCATTGACATCGTCCGTCAAACCGGGGCGATGCCCGTTTTGGCGTATTATACGCCCATACCCCACACGGCCTTGTGGTCCGCGGCGGTGAAGTCCTCCCGCTACGATTTGGAATCCGACCCCGTATTTACGAACAATGCGGTACTTCCCTGTCAAAAAGAACCGTTTTCGTGGGA
>CAZQAF010000134.1:0-6266 GCA_964591175.1 uncultured Desulfobacteraceae bacterium
GTGACCGACGAAGGCGTGTTGTTCCAGTCCCATATCGACGGTTCCAGTCATATGCTCACCCCGGAAACGTCCATTGAGATACAGGCGTGTTTGGGATCGGATATTGTGATGTGTTTTGACCAATGCATCAAATATCCGGCTTGCCGGCGTGATACCCGGGATGCGCTCGATCTGACCGCCCGATGGGCAAAGCGATCCAAAGATGCCTTTGAAAGCGATAAAAACGCCCTGTTCGGTATTGTTCAGGGCGGCATGTACAAAGACCTTCGAGAAATATCGGCCCATGACCTGATGAAAATCGGATTTGACGGATATGCCATTGGCGGGCTCAGCGTCGGAGAACCGAAAGACCTCATGCTTGAAATGGCCGATTTTACCCTGCCGATCCTGCCGGATGTAAAACCGAAATATATCATGGGCGTCGGAACTCCCGCAGATATTGTCGAGATGGCAGCCCTCGGCGCCGATATGTTTGACTGTGTAATGCCGACAAGAAATGCCAGAAACGGGCAGATATTTACCGCAACCGGCACCATCAACATCTGCAATGCGCGGTTTAAAAATGATATCGAGCCCATAGACCCGGAGTGCACCTGTTATACCTGCCGGCATTATTCAAGAGCGTACCTTCGCCATCTGTATTTGTCTAAAGAATTACTTGCTTATCGACTCAATACTATCCATAATGTTCATTATTATATGGATTTGGTTCGACGGCTTCGGGAGGCCGTGTACGACGGGCGGTTTGAGGAATTCAAAAGAGAATTTTTCAGAAAAAATAGCTTGCAAGCCATATCATAATATTAATATATTATACACTTTGGTCCCTTTACCCCATATATTATTCAATTGATGATTCTATGATTTTGACATGACCATTGCAACGCATATTAAAGCAAAAATATCCGGATCTTCATGGATCCGAAAAATGTTCGAGGAAGGCGCACGGTTAAAGACCGAGCATGGCGCTGAGAATGTATTTGATTTCAGCCTCGGGAATCCGAATCTGGCGCCTCCGGAAGCATTCCACAAAGCGCTCAAGGATACGGTGGCATCGTCCAGCGGCAACGATCACGCGTATATGCCCAACATGGGATATCCGCATGTTCGTAAATCCGTTGCCGAATATCTGTCCCAGGAACAGCGGGTCCGGGTTTCTGAAAACGATGTGATCATGACCTGTGGTGCTGCCGGCGCCCTGAATGCCATCCTGAAGGCGATTCTCGATCCGGGGGACGAAGTCATTACACCGTCGCCTTATTTTGTCGAGTATCAATTTTATGCAGACAATCATGGCGGAATTTTAAAGACGGTGCCGACAAAACCGGACTTTTCTCTGGATATCGCTGCCCTATCAACCGCCGTTACCCAAAGGACAAAAGCGGTCCTGATCAATTCGCCCAACAATCCCACCGGTCAGGTATATTCAAAAGCGAGTATCGATGAGCTCGGTCGCCTTTTAAAAGAAAAGAGTAAAAAACTGAATCGGACAGTGTATCTGATAGCGGACGAACCTTATCGTAAAATTGTCTACGACGGATGCGCGGTTCCCAGTATATTTGAAAGTTATAACGAAAGCATTATCGCCAATTCATATTCCAAAGATATTTCCATCCCCGGGGAACGCATCGGATACATAGCGGTTCATCCCGAAGCGTCGTACAATAAAGAACTGATGGAAGGGATGGCGCTGACCAACAGGATTTTGGGGTTTGTCAACGCGCCGGCCCTGATGCAGCGGGTCGTTGCGTCTTGTCAGGGATCGAGCGCGGATATTTCCGCTTATGCTCGAAAAAGAGACCTCCTGTGCAACGGCCTCGGAGAATGCGGTTATGATTTCGTCAAACCGCCGGGCGCTTTTTATCTCTTCCCAAAAACACCGGTGCCGGACGATGTCGCATTTGTGAAAGAATTGCAAAAAGAGCTGATTCTTGTCGTGCCCGGAAGCGGTTTCGGTGGACCGGGTCATTTTAGAATCGCTTACTGCGTGGAGGATCGCACCATTACAAACGCCATGCCGGGATTTGAACGGGTGATGAAAAGATTTAAAGATTGATAGGTTCGTAAAAAATTTAAAATTCACCTTTCAATCATCAATAATTAAATGGGGGTTTTTATGAAAATATTAAAAATAGACCATCTTGGGATTGCGGTAAACAGTATCGAGGACGGCAAAAATTTATGGACGGATGCCCTGGGACTTTCCTTTGAAGGGACTGAGACCGTGGAAGAGCAAAAAGTGACCACCGCCTTTTTCCCGGTCGGAGAAAGCGAGGTGGAGCTGTTGCAATCGACCAGTCCGGACGGCCCGGTGGCAAAGTTTTTAGAAAAAAAAGGCCCGGGTGTTCACCATGTTGCCTTACGTGTCGAAAATATCGAAGCCGCGCTGGCGGAATTAAAAGAAAAAGGGATACGCCTTATCGATGAAACCCCCAGAAAAGGCGCGGGCGGTGCGAAAATAGCATTTCTGCATCCCAAAGCAACCAACGGCGTTTTGGTTGAACTGTGCGAAAGATAACCGTTTCTTGCAAAACAAACCGGGTGCTTCGCACCCGGATGCAAGTTCAACGTCGAAAGCACTGACGTGCTTTTGCTTTTTCGGCCTATGGCCGAAAATTCAAGCCACCCGCTTTGCGGGTGGTAGTTGATTCGGAAGATGAATATTGACGTTACTGAAAAAGGAGGATGACATGGCAGAACATCCTGATTTGCAAAAATGGAAAGAACTTGCCGCCAAACAGCTGAGAGGAAAACCCTTAGAGGATTTAAACTGGAACACACCTGAAGGGATTCAAGTGAAACCCCTTTATACCGCGGAAGACATCGAAGGAATGCCCCATGTCAACACGCTGCCGGGTTTCGCACCCTATGTCAGGGGTCCCATGGCCACCATGTATGCCGGAAGACCGTGGACCATCCGGCAATATGCGGGCTTTTCTACGGCAAAGGAATCGAATGCGTTCTACCGGCGAAATCTGGCAGCCGGTCAGACCGGGCTTTCGGTGGCATTTGATCTGGCCACCCACAGAGGATATGATTCGGACCATCCCAGGGTAACGGGAGATATCGGAAAAGCCGGTGTGGCCATCGATTCCGTTGAAGACATGAAAATTCTCTTTGATCAGATTCCACTGGACAAGGTCACGGTTTCCATGACCATGAACGGTGCGGTTCTTCCGGTGATGGCCGGATATATCGTCGCTGCCGAAGAACAGGGCGTAAAACATGAACAACTGGGCGGAACCATACAAAATGACATCCTCAAGGAGTACCTGACGCGAAACACTTATATCTATCCGCCGGAACCTTCCATGCGGATTGTGTCCGACATTATCGGATACTGCTCTCAAAACATGCCCAGATACAATACCGTCAGTATCAGCGGTTATCACATGATGGAAGCCGGCGCCGATTCCGTTCTTCAGACGGCCTTTACACTGGCGGACGGTCTTGAATATGTTAAAGCCGCCCTTGCAGCGGGACTTGATATCGATGCATTTGCGCCGAGGCTTTCCTTCTTTTTCGGCGTCGGGATGAACTTTTTCATGGAAATCGCCATGCTAAGGGCCGCCCGTTTCCTGTGGCACGAGATGATGTGTCAATTTGGACCCAAAAACCCAAAATCTCTCATGCTGCGAACCCATGTTCAAACATCGGGCTGGAGCCTGACCGAACAGGATCCGTACAACAACATCATTCGGACCACCCTCGAGGCGCTGGCCGCGGCCCTGGGCGGAACCCAGTCCTTGCATACGAATTCTTTTGACGAAGCGGTGGGCCTTCCCACTGATTTTTCCGCAAGGATTGCAAGGAATACGCAGATCATCATTCAGGAAGAGTCCCAGATTTGCCACGCCATCGACCCAATGGGAGGATCTTATTATGTCGAAGCCCTGACCGACGGTATCATCAAGGCGGCTCGAAACATCATCGACGAAGTCGAAGAGATGGGCGGAATGGCCAAAGCCATCGAAAGCGGCATGCCGAAAATGCGAATCGAGGAAGCCGCGGCCAGAAAACAGGCCCGCATCGACCAGGGAAAAGACATCATCGTGGGGGTGAACAAGTACCAGGTCGAAGATAAATCGCCGATGGATGTGCTTGAAGTGGCGGAAGCGGTGCGTGACGGACAAATCACGAGATTAAAAGAGATAAAAGCAAAACGGAATAATGATGAGGTTCGAAGAACCCTGGAGGCGATAACCCATGCCGCCGAATCCGGGGGCAATCTGTTGGAAGCCTGCATACCTGCGGTTCGGGCGCGGGCCACTGTGGGCGAAATTTCAGACGCCATGGAGAAAGTTTTCAACCGGTTTGTGGCCACCACCCAGTGTATATCCGGCGCATATGCCGAAGAATATGCAGGCAGCGAGATTTTCGCGGCCGTCCGAAAAAGAACCGATGATTTTTTCAAAACAAACGGAAGAAGACCTCGGATCCTGGTGACCAAGATGGGGCAGGACGGTCATGACCGGGGGATCAAAGTGATTGCCACCGCTTTTGCAGACCTCGGTTTCGACGTGGATATCGGCCCCATGTTCCAGACGCCCGAAGAAGCCGCTCAAATGGCGGTGGAGAACGATGTCCATGTGGTGGGCGTTTCGAGCCTGGCCGCCGGACACAAAACCCTGGTACCCCAGCTGATCGAATTTCTTAAAGAAAAAGGCGGTGATGATATTAATGTGGTCGTAGGCGGTGTTATTCCTCCGGCGGATTATGATTTTTTGTATCAAGCCGGAGCCAAGGGGGTATTCGGTCCGGGAACCGTGGTGGCCGACTCGGCCAACAAGGTTCTAAACACCCTTGAACAGCGCTGATGATATCCGAAGATCCCCAGTTTTATGCCCAGGGCGTTCTGAACGGTGACCGGAGGCTCCTTGCCAAGACGATTACCGTGATTGAAAGCTCTCTTCCTGCGCACCAGAAGTTGGCTCGTGCGATTGTAGATTTTTTGCTTCCCCATGCCGGAAAGGCGATACGTCTGGGTATAACCGGGGTGCCGGGCGTGGGTAAAAGCACGTTTATCGAAAGCCTTGGCACGATGCTCGTGAAAGAGGGACATCGCTTGGCGGTCCTTGCCGTTGATCCCAGCAGCAAAAGGAGTGGCGGCAGCGTACTGGCGGACAAAACCCGCATGGAGAAACTGGCCGTTGACAAAAGGGCGTTTATTCGACCCTCTCCTTCCGGAGGGACGTTGGGAGGCGTTGCCCGAAAGACACGGGAAACCATGATCATATGCGAGGCCGCCGGTTTTGATGTGATCATCGTTGAAACCGTTGGTGTGGGCCAATCCGAGACCACGGTGGCATCGATGGTTGATTTCTTTTTGGTGCTGATGATAGCCGGTGCCGGAGATGAATTACAGGGAATCAAAAAAGGAATCCTTGAGTTGGCAGATGCCGTTGTGGTGAATAAAGCGGACGGCGACAATGTTGAGAGGGCGGAGTTTGCCAGAAAGCAGTATGAAACGGCCCTTCACTTTTTAGCGCCGGCGTCTTCCAGTTGGACGCCGCCGGTTCTCACTTGCAGTGCCTTGGAAATGATCGATATCGATACCGTTTGGGAAACCGTTTTGGCACATCACGAAAAATTGACACAGACCGGCGAACTCCAGGCGAATCGAAAAAAACAGGCCGTTGACTGGATGTGGTTTCTTGTTGAAGAAGGCCTCAGAGACCGTTTTTATCAAAATCCCGAATTTAAAAAAATCCTTCCCGAGATCATAAAGGAGGTTGAAAACGGCACCATCGCATCCACTATAGCCGCTAACCGATTACTCTGTTTGTTGGATAATAGAACACCTGCTGAAGTATAATATAAGCAGGGTAAAGTCTTACCAAGACCCGTTACGGGGAAATCAGGACCGTGTTTCGTTAAACAGGGCCCGGATTCATCGAGAGGAGGATTGGGAAATGGCAGTAAAAATAATCATAAAACGGATCGTTCCCCAAAACAAGGCCGAAGCTTTAAAGCCGCTGCTTCAAAAACTCAGAAATTTAGCCATGCAGCAATCCGGGTATATTTCCGGAGAAACCTTTAAACGAATCGATCGTCCGGGTGAGAGCCTGGTGGTCAGCACCTGGCAGTCCATGGGAGATTGGAGATCATGGGTGATGAGTGACGAAAGAAGGGGAACACAGGAAAAAATCGATCATCTGCTGGGAGAAAAAACAGAATACGAAGTATATACTTACGATTAAAAGTTAATACATAAAGGAAGTTACCAATGGGAATCATCGAAGATAAGATCAAGGATCTCAAGGCGC
>CAZQAF010000135.1:0-6201 GCA_964591175.1 uncultured Desulfobacteraceae bacterium
CCCATGGTCTTCGTATACCCGTAGCTCCCGTCGGAATTGATCTTTGTTAAAAATATGTCTTCCAAACCTGCGGATGTGTGGCTGTCCGCAGTGCCGCCAGGATTGAAATCCACGGTTTCCTGGAAAGATCCCGTGATGTAAACGTTCCCGCTGCTGTCCACGGCGACGGATCGACCGTAATCCTGACCCGTTCCCCCCATAGTTATGGTATATCCGTAGCTCCCGTCGGAATTGATCTTTGTCAGAAATATGTCATCAAGAACGGCCGTGTGGCTGTCTGCCGTTCCGCCGGGGTTGAAATTCACGGTTTCCTGGAAAGATCCCGTGATGTAAACGTTCCCGCTGCTGTCCACGGCGACGGATCGACCGTAATCCTGACCCGTTCCCCCCATAGTTATGGTATATCCGTAGCTCCCGTCGGAATTGATCTTTGTCAGAAATATGTCATCAAGAACGGCCGTGTGGCTGTCTGCCGTTCCGCCGGGGTTGAAATTCACGGTTTGCTGGAAAGATCCCGTAATATAAACATTTCCGCTGCTGTCCACGGCCACGGATTGGCCCAAATCGTGATCCGTACCGCCCATGGTTTTGGTAAATGAATAGACCGCCTTGGCATGGGCAACCCGGCCGTAAAAAAGAAGAAATGCCGCCAGCCCGATAAACAAAACAAAATCCCTGTACCGGCAAGATTTCCGGCGATCAAAAATCCTTGCAAGATCTAATTTAGTTTTCAACACTTTCAGCATCCTTTCGCCGGTAAAAAAGCACATGAACACGGCAAATCGTTGGTGATTTTAAAATCCATCTATCGACGATTTTGATAACAGACCGTTGATTTATATATTTATCACAAATTCAAAGACAAAAGCAAGATTTGTAGAAGGCATCTCAAAATTAGGATTTTTGTTCGAGATCACTTGTCCGGCGTAGCCTCCAGGTGAAGACGGAAGGCATGCGAAAGATACAACCCACCCCGTCTGTTGACGGGATCCTCCAAAGTCGGATAAATCTTCGACACGCATACTAAAGTATGTCGAGGATTTGAGACGAGGGCTCAACGCCGATACTTGTCCGCCTCACCGCCAGCGGCATCTTCGACCGGCAGATCGGACAAAAAGACTTTTTTGAGATGCCTTCTAAAAAAACGCCTTGCATGATTTCTGTTATCGGATGTCGTATCGATCCGGATGATTTGTTTTCAATGAAATGTTTTTAATGTCGAATGGCGCAAAATCTGATATGTTTATTTAACGTCTGAATATTTATTAAAACAGCAGGTTGTTCATGAATTTCAAAAACATATTCAAGTATTGGACCCGTCAGCTTTTTTCGCCGGATATGGTGTTGCAGGAAAAATATGCGTCGTTTAAATCCCTTTTGAGCCATGACAAGCGGGCCCATGAGTTAATGGCCGAGCTCGAAGAGATCTATTACCATCAAATCGTCGTTGATTTTAAGGCTGTCGAAGATAAATATAACGATTTTTCAACCTGTGTCCGCGCCATCGTCAAAGATCTAAAAAAGATATGCCCCACGCGGTATCTCGACCTGATGGACCATTATAAAAGATTCGATGACGATACGCGGTTCTTGCTGTCTCCGAAAAAGATCGAAAGCAACCTACCGTTTGTCATACCGATATCGGAAGTAACCCAAACCAACAAAATACCGGTTGGCGGCAAAGCCATGCACCTTGCCATGGCCCGACAACAGACGGTCGTTCCGTCTCCTGACGGTTTTGTGATCACGGCCAATGCTTTCAACGCCATCATAGCGGTCAATGACCTTCGAAACCATATCGATACGCGACTCGCCGGTCTTGATATCGATTCGACAATAGCGTTAAACGCAATCTCCCGGGAATTAACGGATCTTGTGCAAAATGCGGCGATACCTCCGGAAATCGAAAGCGCCGTTGTCGAAACCGTGAATACCATGTGGCCCGTTGGAACACAAGATGTGCGTTTTGCCCTTCGCAGCAGCGCGGTTTCAGAAGATTCAAGGGCCTCCTTTGCCGGTCAATACCGAACGGTTTTGCATGTGCTCCGGGACAATATGCTCGATGCCTACAAACAGGTTATTGCCAGCAAATATTCTCCGGAAGCCATCTATTACAGGATTAATTTCGGCCTTACCGATATCGAAACGCCCATGGCCGTCTTATGCATGGAAATGATAAACGCCAAAACCGGGGGGGTCATGTATACCCGGGATCTTGAAAATCCTGAATCCGATTATGTGGTGATTCACGCCATTGGCGGCTTTGGAGATTTACTGGTGAGCGGCCGTGCGACGCCCGATATTATAAAGGTATCCAGAAGAGACCCTTCTGTCGTCAATTTCGAAATAAAAGCAACTTCGTCAGAAGCTTCATCGTCTACTGTGCATGATAACCTCGAAAGCAGGGACTTTGATAATTCGGCATCCCTTTCCCCTGAATCGGCGGCGGCACTGATGCATCTGGGATTAGCGTTGGAATCTTATTTCAAGGACCCTCAGGATATCGAGTGGTGTATCGACCGGGAAGACAGACTGTTTCTCTTACAAACCAGATTTCTTCGAACGGAAGATTTTCGAGCCATCGAACCGGTTGAATGTCATTTCGATGATATTCAAGATAAGGTGATTTTTTCGGGAGGAGAAGCGGCATGCGCCGGAATCGGCGCCGGAAAGGTTCACAAGATCAACATTCAGGCCGACCTTGATACGGTCCCGAAAGATGCTGTTCTGGTCAGCCGAAACGCCTCTCCGAGCTTTGCAAAGGTAATGAAGCAACTCAATGCCATCGTCACCGAAAAAGGAAGCATGGCCGGTCATCTGGCGTCGGTCGCCCGGGAATTCGGCGTGCCGGCCCTCATGAACACGAAAAATGCCATGGATTGCCTTCCCCAGGGAACGGAAGTCACCGTTCATACGACAGAACACAAGGTTTACGAAGGATGGGTTCAATCTCTGATGGAAAATCCGTGTGCCAAGAGAAATCTTGTCGAAAAGAGTCCGTTTATGCAAAGATTGAAAAATGTTATCGATTTTGTTTCACCGCTGAGGCTCATCGATCCGGCTTCGGATAGTTTTAAACCCGACGGCTGCCGGTCCATGCACGACATCATTCGTTTCTGCCATGAAAAAGCCGTCCAGGAGATGTTTCATATCAGCGACAGGCGAATCCGAAAAATCAGGGGATCGAAAAAGCTGAAATTTGATATTCCAATGCTGATTTACGTGCTTGATGTGGGCGGCGGGCTGAGTGAAAAAACGAGAAATCAAACATCAGTGGGCATTGACGAGATACACTCCGCTCCCTTGATCGCCATGCTGAAAGGATTGAACCATCCGAATATTCAGTGGGGCAATGTCTTGCATTTTGACTGGGCCGAACATGACAAAACCGTCATGAGCGGCGGAATCATCAGCCCGGATTCGGCCATGTTCGCCAGCCACGCCACTGTTTCGCTGGATTATGCAAACCTGAATCTGAAATTCGGTTATCATTTTGTAATTGTAGATGCCCTGTTTGACGAGCAGACAGAAGTCAATTCCATTTTATTTCGCTTCAACGGCGGAGGCGCCGACCTGTCGAAACGAATGCTCAGGGCAAAATTTCTGGTCCGGATTCTTGAGGCTCTCGATTTTGAGGTCCTTCAAAAAAGCGACCTGGTGGATGCCGAATTCACCTCAACCGACCGGGAGACCGCGGCAGAAAAACTGGATATGCTCGGACGATTGCTCGGCGCCACGCGGCTGATGGACATGTATCTCAAAGATGACGCAATGGTCGACCGGTTCGTGGATGACTTTATGAATGAAAAATATCACTTTGGAAAAGGAGAGTTTTGAGCGAATATCAGATCACATGGGTGACATCCCAGCTGGGCGTGGGCCACGCACCGCTTTCCTATGCGGATTTGGATGCCGTTCGAAAAGAAGGGGTGGATGCCATTGTCAATCTTTGCGGCGAGTATTGCGACCTGCATGAAATAGAGAAGGATTCAGGATTCGAAGTCTATTATCTTCCGATTCACGACGAATGCGCGCCGGATATGAAAGAAATGGAAGATGCGATAACATGGGTGGGCAACCGAATCCGCCGGGGGAGAAAAGTCCTGGTTCACTGCCGCTTCGGCGTCGGAAGAACCGGTACATTTGTTACGGCATATCTTCTGAAAGAAGGCTTTGATATGAAAACCGCATCCAGGCGGCTGAAACACACCCGCGCCAACCCCACCAATTCCTGCCAGTGGAAATTATTGCGCAAGTATCAAAAAAAATTAAAGGGCGGCTGAATCAGCCGCCCTGAATCTGTTTCGTGTTTTTTGTCAGGCTATGTCGATCTCATCGATGTCTGAATTGTTATAAAAGTGTCATGAGCTCATCACTTCGGTGTTATACGTGTCCCCCCCAAACGCCGGGCTGTTCATCTCTGGATTTCGCCCATTTTGCATTCGGATATTCCTCGGGGGCTTCAACATGGGAAGCGCTGATATCGTGCTGACGTTCATCTTCGCCTTCTCTGACACGATCTCGACATTCTCCTTCATCACATCTACCTACAGTATCTCTGTTTGGCATATCACTCATTGGAGTTATCCTCCTTATTTTTATAGTTTCATTATTCAAAAGCCGGCTGATGAAAATCACCGCTTGTTGACAATTAAATTAAACATCATCTGCTCGAAGTCAACCCATAATTTACCATCTGGAAGCTATCTAAAAATTAGGATTTTCGGTCGAGATCACTTGTCCGGCGTAGCCTTCAGGCGAAGATGGAAGATTGAGCCCGAGGGGAGGTTTTGAAACCACCTCTAAACACTTGCCTCTATCATGGAATAATGAAATAATGGATGGTATTCAACAGGCTTCAACTTCAAATAATGCCTGCTTTTGAACACATCAGGAGAAAAATCATGAAATCGGAGCAATACATACAGTTGGAAGAGACATTTGGTGCGCATAATTATAAACCCCTGGATGTGGTTCTGTCACGCGGCCGGGGAATTTGGGTCTGGGATGTGGAAGAAAACAAATACATGGATTGCCTGTCCGCATATTCTGCGGTAAACCAGGGGCATTGCCATCCGAAAATCATGGAGACCATGATCGAACAGGCCCAAAGATTGACCCTGACGTCACGTGCGTTTCGCAACGATCAACTGGGGCCTTTTTACAAGGAGCTTTGTGGACTGACCCGGTCGCACAAGGTATTGCCCATGAACAGCGGCGCCGAGGCCGTTGAAACGGTTATAAAGGCCATACGGAAATGGGGATACAAGGTCAAGGGCATACCCCGTGATCGGGCCGAAATTATCGTTTGTGAAAACAATTTTCACGGCCGTACCATCGCCATTATCGGATTCAGCACCGAAGCGCAATACCGGGACGGGTTCGGACCCTATCCCGCCGGATTCAATATCGTTCCCTTCGGAGATGCCGCGGCAATTGAAACAGCGATCACACCCCATACGGTAGGCGTTCTCCTGGAACCCATTCAAGGGGAAGCCGGAGTCATCATTCCGCCGTCCGGATACCTTAAAGATGTCAAAGCCATCTGTGAAAAGAATGACATCGTCTTGATATTGGACGAAATTCAGACGGGACTGGGCCGGACAGGCAAACTTTTAGCGGAAGAGCATGAAGGTATCGAAGCCGACGTAACGGTCATCGGCAAGGCACTTTCCGGCGGATTCTACCCCATTTCCGCGGTATTGTCCAACAAAGAGGTGCTGGGTGTCTTTATGCCCGGCGACCACGGAAGTACTTTCGGCGGCAATCCCCTGGCTTGCGCCGTGGCGCGAACGGCCCTCAAAGTACTGATCCAAGAGAATATGATCGAAAACGCGCAAAAAATGGGAGACTATTTTTTGTCTCAACTCAAAAATATCGACAGCCCCTTTATCAAGGAAATCAGGGGAAAAGGCCTTTTAATCGGGGTGGAACTCCTTCCGGAAGCCGGAGGCGCCAGAGGTTTCTGCGAGCGTCTCAAGACAAAAGGATTGCTTTGCAAGGAAACCCATGAAAACGTCATCCGTTTTGCCCCGCCGCTGGTGATCACCAAAGCACAGATCGACTGGGCAATGGAAAGAATCGAATCCGTCTTAAAAGAGCGAGACCTTTGAAAAATGCTCATTTTTGTTCAAGTTCAAGGAAGACGAAAATTTTAACCACAGGAATACATTGAGTATTTTGAGGATTAAAATTTGAGCC
>CAZQAF010000136.1:0-6129 GCA_964591175.1 uncultured Desulfobacteraceae bacterium
CGGCCAATCCTCGAAATATTCCCGATCAAAGCCCCATACCCGAACCGGATATTCAGCGTATTTGACAAAGATCGAGATATGGTTATGTTCGGCTTAATAGCATAGAATACCGTCAAAAAGAGTTAAGGAGGAAAGTAAGACATGGCGACTTCAACCGGGAAACAATTGGCTCAAAACATTCGACAGAAGATTGAAGACCTGAAGAAAGTCTGTGAAGGGGTTGATGAGAATACCGCCTCGCGTGCGCCCGATGGACGATGGTCTCCCAAGGAAATCCTTTCTCATCTATCCGGACCCGAAGGCTCGGGCCATCTGCCGATCCTGAAAGCCTTTCTGGACCAGGACACGCCCAGGCTCGATCTTCAGGCCGAGGACCCTTTTTTTTCTGAAAAACGCGCCCAAATGACCTTTGCAGAGCTCTTTTCAGAGGTCGAGAAGGAATACGATGGTATCGCTGAGTTTGCCGCCGGCCTATCCGGGGAACAGCTCGACCGAAAAGCGCATATTCCCATGCTCAAAGAGTCGCCGCTGGGGGAGTACCCGACGCTAGCGGGGCTGATCGGAGGCTTGGGATCGTTTCATGTCCAATTTCATATCGACCATATGCGTGAGATCCTGAAAGATCTGGGGCACGGGTAACAATACCCGGGCATGGCGGAACACCCCTGTCGAAGATATCTCTTCTATGGTTACGACAACAGATCACGGCCATTTGGTTACCTATGCACCGTATCAACCTGAACTCAGGTTTCGATAGACCCTCCTCATGTAAAACCTGATCCTGCCGTACATGTATAACAATGCTCGGCGGTCGCAATAGGGCTTCCTATCTCAGGAGGTCCCGGCATTTCAGAAACATGTGTCTTGTGATATCCCATATAAATGCCGCAGGCTATATTGAAATCGCAATCAAAAAGATATCCGTCCCACGAAACACAAACAAGGGTTCGGCACATGACTTCTTCTACGGCGCAAGGATTGAAGCTCGATGACAGCTGTTTTATGTATCTCTCCAGATTCCCCGTTTTGACAAGCCACTCCCGAAATCTTCCCAAAGGAACATTTGAGAAATTGTATAGTTTGTTGAAAACAATACCCCATTTTCTCCCCAGCACTTGTTTAAAGCGTATTTCCATCTGCGCCTGGGATGGTGGAAGAAAAGCGCCGGTCGGGTTGGACACCAAAATAAGCTCCAGACCGGTATTTTCCTGGCCATAACCCAGCGCATTCAACCGTTTTACTGCATCAATGCTCACCTTAAAAATGCCTTTTCCACGCAGGGCTTCGGTTTGGCCCATATTTAACGACGGAAAAGAAGCAACAATCACGACGTTGTTTTTCTTCAACAGGCCTATCAGATCTTCTCTTTTGCCGTCGTTCAAAGCGGAAAGGTTCGAGCGCAGCATGATTCTCGGCGCTAACGGCGACAGTCTCGCAACGATTTCTTCAATGATGGGGTTCAGCTCAGGTGCACCGCCGGTGATGTCGATGGTCTCAAACTTATTTCGCATGGCATATGCCGCCACTTCATCCAGGGTATCAGCGTTCATCATCTCTTTTTTCCCCGGGCCGGCGTTTAAATGACAATGCCGACAGTTTTGATTACAAAGAAGTCCGACATTGATTTGCAGTGTCCGGGTCTTTTTTCGATTCAATTTTAGTCCGTGGCAGGATAAGGTCATCTGAAACGGATCTGTTTTCAGGCTTATCCTGTTATCGGACGCACATTTATTTTCCGTGTCGGTTTTGTGCATGGTTGACTCGGTTAATCGTATCTGAAATCAATTGAAGCGATTCTTGCAGCCACGGTAAATAAAAACACCGTAAGCTTCATTTAATTATCATGTCTTTTTGAGATTTTGTTCATTTCAAGGTTATCGAAAAACCCTTTTTACACGGGTGAACAGACTCTGGTCCTTTTCGTTCAGCCTGTAAATGACCCAACCCAGCAAGCTCCCGAAAGCAAGGTGTGCCAGTATCACCGTCAGCGGAAATCCCCAGCCGAAATTGATACCAAAATGTCCCACACCCATGGCAACGACTGCCGGACTCATCATAAATCCGGTAGCGATAAGCAGGGCATAAATAATTCCCATCCATATTCGACCCTTTCCGGCCAAGATGCTGTAGATAATTCCGAAGGCCGCGCCATTCCAGAAATGGTAAGACCAGCCCGCCAGATTAGACAGCGCGTTCGGACCCAATGCAAAACGGTTCAACAGCAAGACGCCCAGTAATTTGGGCATATCTCCGGGCATACCGCCAAGATGAAACCCGATTTCCCTGACAATCTCCAGGCCGGCCGTACTCATCCATCCTGCGATAATACCATTTTGGATTTGCCTTCTTATATCTTGCAGACCCAACCCATAGGACAGTCCGTAAATAATTGCGATTACAGCTATCGATGGAATCAAAAAATATATGGCAAGGGAACTGAGCAGGGCATAACCCGCCTGAGAAACCACAAAAAGATTTGGACTGACACTGGCGGCCAACAAAACCAACAGACAGAACACGATTTTTATCAATTCAGATTTCATTTGTTATCATCCCTTATTTAATAAACACTTGTTAACCGGAAGCAGCCGGGCTTGATGATCCGGCTGCTTCGGAACAATTAATTAGTGTGACAGCATATCCGTTAATTTCGCCAGTTTTTCATCCAGCATCCTGGCTATTTTCCGGATATTTTCATTGTTGAATCCGGCGAGCTGCGCCGATGGTTTGAAATACTCAACATAGGTCTTGCCATCTGTGTTTTCATATACATTCACTCGCACCGGAACTACGATTCCCACGCCCCTGTCAGCAGTAAAAAGCTTTTTACCAATATTAGGATTCCCCACGAACAGGGATACGGCATTCAGTTTCAGTCCTGTCATGGAGAGAACATTCCCCTGGTTTAATTCCGAAAGCACCATCATTCCGTTTTTAGAAACCAGTTGTCGCAGATTTTTAACTGTTTGATCAAACGCTGCTTTAGATTGAACGACCCGCAAACTGTTATTTTGTGCGAAAAGTTGACCGGACTGAGCGGAAGCTGCCAGTAGTATCATCGCCATAACACCAATTTTTGCAAATCTAACTAAACGAATATCTTTCATAATATGCTCTCCTTATGTTGATTGGATAATTCAATTTTTCTTTAATCGTTGGGTGGCGCCGATATTGTCTATTCGCTGCGATCATGCTGACCTTCGTATTGCTTAGCGCCGTCTTCATGCCAATTCATCTTCATTGAATCGGTTAACGAAATTTTGCACCCACGTTTTGTCAGCACTTGTCCGTTAGTCGTCGGGGGCGCAAAATCCTTACATGCAATTTATGGCGCCTTGTATGTTGCAGGCAAAAAATCAGAGAGTGTGCGTATGGAACTATCTTTAATTTGACGGCGATAGATTTGCTTAAGTATACAAGGCAGGCTGTTCAAAGAAGTCTCGAACAGCAAAGATAAAGCAAGCATTCAGAAAAGGGTGAGGCGAATCGAATCTTTGCTCGATGATTTATCGGCGGAATTGCATATTCCAAAGAATCGATATCAACATGGAAGGATAAAGCCAAAGAGGGTACTAATTTCGGTAGGGGGGAATTAGTTTTCGGTTATGGCAGCTACGGCTTCAGGGCCTGTCGTATCCGTTCACGGGCATCCGGAGGCAGATTAACAGAAGTGTCGAGAACGCTTTCATCCAGCCGACGGCTGCGACAGAGTTCTCTTAAAAATAATACCTGTCGCCGGAAACGAGCACAATACCTGCACATCAAAAGATGCATCCGAATCAGCATGCGCTGATAGAGCGATATGTCATGATCCATTGATTCGGATATCCGGCGGGATACTTCTTTGCAATTAAACATCCAATGAGACATTATCTGTTTTCGTCCTTTGTTTTTTTAAACCAAAAAAGTTCAAGGCAACGCCTGAGAAACATTCTTGCTCTGTATACCATCACCCAACTATTGGTCGAAGAAACCTGCAAAGCATTACAAATTTCTTTTGTACTGTAACCTTCCATTTCCCTTAACATAAACGCTTTGGACAACCGGTCGGGAAGGTCTGAAAGACATTTGTAAAATGTATCCATAAATTCACGCTGTTCATATATTTTCGATGGATCCAAGGTCCATTTTCCCGGCCGTATTTTCCAACTTCCATTCCTGTGAAAAAATCCGTCAACGGTTTCGGTGACCGTATCCGTATCGTTTATGACTTGTTCCCGACGCTTATTCCTCAGATAGTCCACAATTTTATGCTTGAGAATAGCTGAAAGCCAAGTCTTAACGGCGGATCGGCCTTTGAAACTTTTGCGTCCATGCAGCGCAGCCAGGAAAGTCTCCTGAACCAAATCTTCAGCCACGGCTTTATTTCTGATACGTGCCAGTGCAAATTGGTACAGATAATCTCCATATTGGTCAAGCCAGGTTTCAGGATCAAGGTCCGGATCTGCAACTGAAATTTCTTCTGGTACTTGTTTCATGCGGGTCCGATGTCACGGAACGATTTGAAAGATTAAGAAATAAACAGCATATTTTTAAGTTTTCTATACGATTGGGTGTGATAAATAAATTTAGCAAATTGATGGATAAAAAACAACTCATTATATCAAAAAGGCTGGAATTTCGATCTTTTAAACGCTGTCGTCAAGAACGTTCTCATCTGCATCATAATTTTTCTTCTAATGATATCATTCATGTTACACAAGTATTATAAACTCCTTTTAATTGATATATTTGCGTAAAAGATGCATATTAATACAAATGAGAACAACATAAAACATCTTGAGGAATTATTGCTTGAGGCAAAGGTTGTTTGCCACCCTTTTGTAATTGGAGCGTTAGCTTGCGGGAATATCAAAAATCGATCTGAAATATTGGCTCTGCTGCTAGCCCTTCACAGAAAACCGAGTACGAAAGAAATGGTGGAAGCTTACACGAAAAAGAAATCGACTAATTTGAGAAAGGATGAAAAAGAGCATGGGATTGAGTGCAAAGCAACAAAAACATATCGACGATATTCTCCATTCTAACGATTATACCGATTACAAGTGGATCGAACCCCAGAAGATTATCGTGGCCCAATGGGTCCGCATGAAGTGCATGTTTGGCTGTGGCGAGTATGGCCATGGCGGCACTTGTCCTCCCAATACGCCGTCAGTTTCCGAATGTGAGCGCTTTTTTAGAGAATATACCGATGCTATTATTCTGCACTTTGAAGGCAAAATGAAAAAACCCGAGGATCGCCATGCCTGGTCAGCCCGGATCAACGCAAGACTGGTCAAACTCGAACACGCCGTGTTCCTGGCCGGTTTCGAGCGAGCTTTTATGCTCTTCATGGATTCGTGCTGTTTCTGCAAGGAATGCACTGGTACCCGAGAAACCTGCGACAATCCACGCATGGCCCGTCCCTCCCCGGAGGCGATGGCTGTGGATGTCTATTCGACTGTCCGTCAGTTTGGGTATGAGATCAGCGTCCGAACCGACTATGATCAGAAAATGGACCGCTTTGCTTTTTTGATGGTCTATTAGAATTAGCTCCTGACACCCTAAAGCAAAACAATCATTGTCGATGATTGCATACTTGCGATAATGCAATGTTTACTATTGCATTATCGCAATGCTAAAAGCCATAAAGCATCTTCCCCAAAATGTCTTTCTTTCCGGAAATTATTTGATATCCCAGCATTTTATTGCTGTTTTTATTTTTTTCGCGATGTGGTATAGAAAATGCTCTAAAAACAATTGTAATCTCTTATTAACCGGATGGATAGAAACCGCAGACCGAAAAGGAGAAAAAATGAAATGCTGCCATGTATGCGGAAAATTAATTTTTGAAAACGAGAAGTCGATAAGCGTTTTTCAATTTAATTTAGATCCTGACGATAAATATAATAATCTGATTTTCGATGGCGTTTTTACAAATCACAAGAATGAAAGAGTATCACTTTGTAAAGTTTGCACGGTAAAGACTTTTGCTATTTTTGCTCAGACCTTAGGGGTAGAAAAAGAGGAAGAAATACCATACTTACACTAGCAGTGGTTTCAAAACCTCCCATCGGACTCAATCTTCCATCTTTGCGATAGCTACGACGGGACAAGCTGTGTTGGACTGAGACGGCCAATCCTCGAAAT
>CAZQAF010000137.1:0-6116 GCA_964591175.1 uncultured Desulfobacteraceae bacterium
ACACCCGATTTACCGAATATTTAATCCAAAAGAATGCCCTCGACCAAGGCGGCTTTCAAGGGTGGGCCTTTTGTATTGGGATGCTGTTTCAGTCAACGGACAAATGGTGGGGAGATCGGAAAAAGCGTGACAAGCCCCACGAAGGACTGGACTTATGTCTTTACAAGAATCAGGAAGGCGCGATTGTTCGTCTTAAAGAAAAGGCAAAAGTCCCCGTAATCTATGACGGAGTGGTTGTCGGGATTATCGATGATTTTCTGGGCAAATCAATCATCGTCGAACATTTAATTGCCAACGGCAATAACAACCGGCTGTGCACCATTTACGGTCATACCACCCCGCAAGATCATCTTCACCTGGGCAAAACCGTCAAGCAGGGAGATATCATTGCAACATTGGCGGACTCGAGCCGGTTCAAAATAAACATCCTTCCCCATCTACATATCTCGCTCGGGTGGGTATCCGAAAGCATCCCATATGACAGGCTGGATTGGAAAAACCTGGGCGATCCAAATACCGTGGCGTTGATGGATCCGATGCAGATTATCGATTGGCACTACTTTATCCTGACGCACACCCACCGGGACAACGCCGTTAAATGATCCGGTTGTTCAGGAATCGGAAAAAGGGCGTCTGTCGAGGCGGCAGGCAATCATTTCCTGGAAAGGTTCGGTGGCGGTCCTGTGGGTAGACTCAAGCAGGGCCTGGGGATTGTATTTGAAGCTCTTTTTGATCGTGAAATCCAGGCCGCTGAGCTTTTCGTCAAAATCGCTGATCAGGTTCTGAAGACTCCAGCGGGTCAGGTAGTAGGTGATCATGTCCGGCAGCCGGGAAAAAACGGTCTCTTCCGGCAGAGGGTCGATAAAACTCGAGGCGGCGAGACGTTCGCCGGAAAGGGTCTGGGTGCGGTAGAAGGCCCCGAGAAACATGAGTTCGGGCGGCAGGATGGTCTTGAGACCGATGCTGGTCAGCATCCGCTGGACGACGCTAACCCCCCTTTTGCCGGTCCGTGCAACGGTATAGGGAATGTACAACTCCTTGGGACGACTCAGTCCCAGATGTGATTTTATGGTCAGAATCAGCCGGGCGAGTTCAACCGGGTCCCGGTCGACAAAATGATAGGTGTTGCCGCCGAATTCCTGCCGGTTGTTCAGCATGTGATGGATCAGGTAGGGCAGTTTCCGGGACGAAGAGTATGAATGGATAACGCCCTTTTTGGTAAATATGAAGGGCATGGATTTGTCGGCGATGCAAAAGATCATGCGATGAAATCCCTGGATCTTATGATCGTGAGCGCCGTAAACTACGGCCAGGCGAATAACGGTATAGTCGAGGCCATAGTGTTCGGCCATGTAGCGAAGCGTCTGCTCCGCCATTAATTTCGATTTACCATAGCTGCTCAGTCTGGCGGTAAGGGGTAGCTGGTCGGTTTCTTTCAGGTTGGTTCCGGGCGGCAGGGTCGCGGCCGAGCTGAAGAAGATATACGGGACTTTCAGAGCCGCTGCAACACGGGCAACATTGATCGCACCGAGATAGTTGACCTCGTAGGTCAGCTGGGAATCGGCATTAATGTTGGCGATGGCGGCATTGATGATAAAATCCGGGCGCACGGTGAACAGATATTCCCGGATATCGTTGCACTCACGGAGCGAGACTTTCTTGCTGCTGGGGGCGCGAACATCGACAAGTCCCGGCTTTTTGGCCTTGAAGTAATTGACGATGGTACCGCCGATGATGCCGGTACCGCCGAACAACACTGCAAGTTTTTTCTCTCCGTTTTCCAACCTGCAAGGAAACATTGTTTTGGCATCCTTTTGTTGACCGCCGATTTCTTCCGATCAAACACCATTTCCCCGCTGGCAAACCAATGCGTCGCAGGCGACAGGAGGTGCCGAACCTGACGACAATCAGGTGATGAGAAATCGCTTTTTCAGGCAAACCCAAAAACCGGCCCTGCCCGGTCCTCGCTCGTCTTCAATCTGTATAAATTCTAGCAGATCAATTACACCGGTGCAACTTATTTTTAATGATCTTCGCCATTGACCTGAAGGGGTGAGAGCATGTAAAATGGATACAGTCTCGTGAAGCGTGCATTGGCTGGTCACGCTCTGCACGAACATCTTATTGTATCTTCCTATTAAAGAGGTCTCACTATGCCCATTACCATGACGCCCATCGGTGTTGTCCATACGGACGCAGATCAGGTTCCCCGTCATTGGACGGTGTCTGATGTTAAGGGAACCCTGGTCATTGACAAACAATATCAAAAAGGGCTTAAAGATATTAAAGGCGGTCAGCAGATCGTGGTGATTTTCCATTTCCACGAAAGTCCGGACTTTACACCGGGTTTGCTCGTTCAACAGCCGCCGCACCGCAATGAAAAACGCGGGGTTTTCAGCATTTGTTCGCCCAAAAGGCCGAATCCTGTGGGCATGTCGGTGCTGGATGTTCTTCGGGTGGAAGATAACGTCATTTATGTCCAAAGGATCGACATGTTGGACGGAACCCCGATTCTGGATTTAAAGCCTTTTGTAAAAGATAAAGATAGCTGCCCCAGCTACATAGAAGATCAGCAATCCTGAAAAGATGCCGCGCATACGAACCATAAGGCGAGCTTACTATAATCTGTTCTCCCATCTGTATGATGGGTTTGTAAACCTTCATGCGCGCCAAGATGCCGGAGATACGCGGAACTTTTTGGTAAAAACGGCCCGCCTGGCGGAAAAACCCGATGCTTATGTCCTTGATATCTGCTGCGGAACCGGCGCCGTGATCACGGCCTTTGCCGATCAATATCCCAAAAGCATTGCCATGGGCTATGATTTTTCCCGGGGGATGCTGCTCAAAGTCCGGGAGAAATCCAATGACCGGACCATCATCCTGATAGAAGGAGACGCAGCGACCCTTCCCTTTATGGATGAAAGTTTTGACGTGGTCACCTGTTCCCATGCCCTGTATGAGCTGAAAAAGCCGGCGCGGCAGGCGGCCTTATATGAGATGAATCGCGTCATCCGCACGGACGGCGCTGTATTGATCATGGAGCACGAAGTGCCCCGCCATCCCCTCGTTAAAATCCTTTTCAATCTCAGAATGATGACCATGGGATCTGCTGATTCGAAAGAATTCGTCAAAGGCGGGTTTACACCCTTTCAACAGATCTTTTCCGACGTCACCCTCCTTCATTCACCCAGCGGAAAAAGCAAACTCTTTGTGTGCCGGCGATAGTTTTAAAGGCCTGTCTTCCCGAACATAGAGGGCTTTGACAAAATTTCCGAAATATCATGCAGATTGGGGAAGAGGAATTTTTTTCCCTTGACTAAAGCAAATAATTACCTTATATTATTAAACATTTCGTTAATATTCGAGACAGGTCAAATGAACGCTCTGTCGAATATGTCATGGACAGGCACAGGGGTGATCCTTTATACAGGTCTTATTTCGACTGTTTTGGCCTTTGCGATCTGGGGCAGATTGTTTCAAAAATACTCACCCAATGTCGGAGCACCATTTTCTCTCTTGGTGCCAATATTTGGAATTGTATCTTCATTTATTGTGTTGGATGAAAAATTCACTCATATTGAAGTGCTTGCATCATGTACCGTATTCGCGGGACTCTCGCTGATTGTTTTTGGATCGAAATTAAATGTATTCTTCAGAGCCACTGCCTGTTACCTTGCAAGGAAGTGACCTGCCCTGTTAAATTTGCGATAGAGGAGGGTATAATGACATCTACGACCAACCATCTTCATAATAGGCTTCGCGCACTGGCTCAGAACCTTTGGTGGACGTGGCATCCAGAGGTCATTCGTCTCTTCACGGATTTGGACGCGCATCTTTGGCGACAGGTGAGCCACAACCCGATTGCTTTTTTGAATCAGATTACACCAGAGCAAGTCGAGGAACGATCATCTGACCTGGTGCTTCACAGCCGGATTAATCACGTTTTCCGGCGGCTGAATGAATATATGGAAAAGCGTAAGACATGGGGAGCTGTGAATGGCAGCAATCTGCACAACCGGCAGGTCGTCTATTTTTCCGCCGAGTTTGGCTTACATGAATCCATACCGATCTACTCCGGAGGTTTAGGTATTTTGGCGGGAGATCATCTTAAAAGCGCTTCTGATTTGGGGATACCGCTCATCGGGATCGGACTCCTTTACCATCAAGGTTATTTCAGCCAAAAGTTGAACATTGACGGTTGGCAGGAAGAAGACTACAGAGATCTCGATATCAATACATTGCCCTTGCAAACCGTTACGGAGCAAAACGGTCAGCCTTTAGTCGTAAGTGTTGATACCCGGAGCGGCTCCCTCCATGCTCGGGTTTGGCAACTGCAGGTGGGACGGGTTCATCTCCTGCTTCTCGATTCCAATGTCGAGGGCAATTCAGCCGAAGATCGCGAATTGACTTCACGACTTTACGGCGGGGACGATAAACTTCGTATTCGACAAGAACTGTTACTGGGAATCGGTGGCGCTCGCATTTTGCAAGCGCTGAACACTTTTCCAGGGGTGCTGCATTTAAACGAAGGGCACAGTGCCTTTGCCATCCTCGAAGAGATCAGCCGGGTTATGGAATACGACCAGATACCATTTAACCGTGCTCAGCGACGGGTAACGCTGTATACCGTGTTTACAACACACACACCGGTTCCAGCCGGACACGACCGATTTTCGCCGGAACTGATCGAAGAGCATCTTGGCATATTCCGTGAAAAATTGGGACTTTCTCACGATGATTTTATGGCCTTAGGACGCGTCAACCCGGGAGACGCTTCAGAACCTTTCTGCATGACGGTGTTGGCTTTGAAAAACTCGCGCCGGGCAAACGGCGTTTCGGCGATACACGCGGATGTCAGTCGCCGGATGTGGCATCCGCTCTGGCCCAAGCGACCTGAAATAGAAGTTCCCATCGGTCACATTACCAATGGCGTCCATGTATTGTCATGGCTGGCGCCCCCGATGCACCAGCTTTTAGAAACGCGTCTTTCACAAGATTGGTCAACCCGGATGGTGCATCCCGATGTCTGGGAAAAAGTGGACGAGATTGACGATGGAGAGCTGTGGGAGACCCACCAGAGCCTGAAGATGAGCCTCATTCGGTTTGTCCGCCGCCGGTTGCTTCTGCAGGCGAAACGTTTGGGCCATCAGGAGATGGTTCAACAGATCGAGCAAATTCTTGATCCGGATATTCTCACAATTGGTTGTGCACGCAGATTTGCAGCTTACAAGAGAGGAGATCTGATTTTGTCCCAGATCGAGCGTCTGGAGAAACTGATCAGAGATGATCATCGACCGATACAGATCATTTTTGCCGGCAAGGCCCATCCCCGGGACGATCAGGGTAAGGAGATTTTACAGCGTATCGCAAAATTCAGCTATAATCCCGCATACATGAAAAGAGTCGTTTTCATCGAGAACTACGATTACAACGTCGCCCGCCATTTAGTACAAGGCGTGGATGTGTGGCTGAACAATCCCAGACGGCCGCTGGAAGCTTGCGGCACAAGCGGGCAGAAAGCAATTCTCAACGCGTGTCTCACCCTTTCGGTTCTGGATGGCTGGTGGAATGAAGCATACGACGGCAAGAACGGTTTCGCCATCGGTGACGGCGGAATGCACAACGACCCGGACATACAATATCAGCGGGACGCCGAGTCTCTCTATAAGACGCTCGAAGAAATAGTGATCCCAAGTTATTACGAACGGGACATCAGCGGAATTCCACATCGCTGGGTTCAGCGGATCAAAAGGTCTATGCAAAGTCTCGGTTGGCGATTCAACGCAGATCGAATGGTCAAGGATTATGCCAAGCGCTTTTATCTGCCGGCGGCCAGTGCCACGTCAGTTGAAATAAAATAGATAGACAGATATTCCCTATTCTCTTCCATGAATCTTAAATGATCGGGTATTGCATAAAATGTTACCTCAAATGATCGTAAACAAAAGGAAAACAAAACAGATAAAGGGAGCAATAGTGATGAAGCGGTCCTGTATTTTTATTATGTCGGTAGCAGTCGCGTTAACATTTACCTTGTCAAATTCGGCACATGCCGACAAGTTTACTGAAACCCTCAACATTTTCAAAAAATCCGAAGTTGTTCGGCCTTTTTTTAA
>CAZQAF010000138.1:0-5973 GCA_964591175.1 uncultured Desulfobacteraceae bacterium
GCATCGATTGAGTCAATTTAATTCTGAGATAACTTCTAAAGGGGTATGAACGGAGAGGACATGGGTGAACCGACAATCAGGACTCTTGAGTTAGATGGGAATAATGTGGAAATATTTGAGTCGGGTGCAAGTGTGGTGCTACAGATTCTGTGCCCATCGCTTGAATGTGTTCCCGGACAAAGGATTCGGATCGTTGGCAAAAAAAACCTGTTGAAACTGCGTGATGCCATCGACTCGGTGTTACATGAAATTTAGGGGTTTTAGCTGCAGATGAGAATACTTTCTGTTTCAGATTATGTGGTATCGGATCTGAATGATAATTTAGAGGTCGAGCGGTTTCCAAAAATCGATCTGATTCTTTCATGCGGAGACCTGCCTCCTGAGTACCTCTCTCATCTTTATACTTCGTTTAACGCCCCTCTTTATTATGTGTGCGGGAATCATGATATCCGATATGATTCAAAGACTCCTGGTGGATGCGTGGACCTGAATGCAAAAATAATTCAATTTCAGGGGATTAAAATACTGGGTCTCGAAGGGTCTCGTTGGTACAATGGAGGACCGCACCAGTATCGCGAAAGAAAAATGTGGAAGACGATCCGAAGCCTTCGGCTCAAACTTTGGCGGCAAAAGGGTATCGACATTATCATTACCCACGCACCGCCACGATATATACATGACGCAGAAGATCCATGTCACAGAGGGTTTAAAAGCTTCCGGTGGCTCATTGACAACTACTGCCCAAACTATTTTATCCATGGCCACATTCATACTGAGTTCGCTGATCCCGCCGAACGTATAACAAAAATTAACAAAACAAAAGTTGTTAACACCTATGGCTATTACATCTTTGAAATCAATACTGATCAAGTTTCGGAATAAATTGGTAAACGCCTGGAATGGCCGCAATCGTGATCGGTTTGCAAAATCTTTCAATGAAGACCAACAGAAAGAAGAAGCCTTTGTTCACAAAAAAAAGGGATTCGGTTGGGTGCCGGTGGAACAGATCGTGGGAAGTGTGGGACGGTATCAAGACTTTGATAATAAGTTTCGATTTAGGCAGCACGTGCCGTCTGACAGGTTTAAAGCTATAAAGCAGGCAATGAAAAACGGTAAACGCCTTCCCCCGGTCAAGCTTTATCAGATCAAGGATGAATACTACGCTATGGATGGAAATCACCGTATTTCAGCTGCAAAAGAAATCGGTCTCCTTGAAATCTATTCGGAAATCTTAGAATTTATTCCGTCCAAAGATACTCTGGAAAATATTATCTATCGGGAAAAAAGTGAATTTAACGAAATCGCCAGGCTGCCATACCCAATAAATCTGACGGAAGTTGGCCAGTATATTCATCTTATTAAACAGATTTCAAAGCACCGGGAATTTTTAGAGCATGAGACAAAACAAACGGTTTCATTTGAAAAAGCTGCAAAAGACTGGTATCAAACGATCTATAAACCCTTGAGTGATATGATCAATCGAGGAGGTCTCCTCGAGGCTTTTCCCGGACGGACCATTGCAGATCTTTATGCTTATATTTCAATCCAGCAATGGGACCATCGAAGAGCACGAAATTATGGAAGCCCAATAGACCGTATCATGACGGATAACATGGAGGAATTTAGAAAGAAAATGGAAAATGAGAAAGAGATCAAGTATCCTGAGATGCAGCGGGGCGTAACGGCGTTCATTCTGATAAATGTTAAAGGAAGAGGTGAGTATAAAATAATGGATAGACTTTTTGCCCTTAAAGAAGTGCAGGAGGTTCACTCCGTTCATGGCGATATCGATCTCCTTGTAAAGGTTACGTTAACACGAGACCTTATGTCCTCTGATGCTGAAATCATCAGTCAGTTTGTTCATAATAAAGTAAGAAACATTTCAGGTGTAACCGGCACCGTGACACTCATTCCCGGCGCTTCGAAGATGAAGAAAAAATAGCACAACACCTCAACTGAGATGGACGGGGTTGAATTTACGCGTTTTTCTTTGCAACAATAGAGGTTGCGCAGGAATTGGGGGCGTCCCAAAATATTCTCATTGATTAAATTTGGGTACTGGTGTTATATAGGGAAAATCGACCCAAAATGATTAATTACCGGTTAATTTTTTGCGGAGGAGCTAATGCCAATTTACGAATATGAGTGTAAAGAATGTTCTCACTGCTTTGAAGTACTCCTGCTGTTTACCAATGATCCGCCCCCCCAATGCCCCGAATGCCGGAGTAAGGATGTGGCGAAACTAATATCTTCATCCACCATGAGAAAGCGAGAAGAGTATACCGGATCGGGTGGTATACTTGATCCTTGCGTCGGCCCGACTTTTAAGGGTTTGTCGAGCTAAAGGGGAAATCTTAACATATTCAGTTTGTTTTTCTGATCATCAATTAGAAGTGATTTCAAAACCTCCTTTCGGATTCAATCCGCCAAAGGCGGACAAGTCTCTGTGTTGGACTGAGGCGGTTGATCGCCTCAGTCCGCTATCTCAGGCGCTTTTCCCGCCTGCGGACTGACAAACCGCAAACGCCGGTCTGCACGGACTATTTTTCATATGCCCTGATAGGTTGCCTGAATTCAAATTTTGTTTGACCTCAAATGAGTGTAAACAAAACCGATAGGGATTATAATGCATTAATTTAAATGTATCTTCCTGTGATTTGAACAATTTTTTATATCTCTACCAACGGTTCGATATGAATTCTGCAATTTTATATCCGTCTTTTGACAAATATTCAGCTTAAAGTACTCACTGCCATAGCAAAAGAAGGCGGGAATAAGGTTTATTCGGCGGCATTCATGAAGCCGTCGGGCTTCACTAACCCATCCACTGTTCGCAGGGCGGTCAACCGCCTTTTGCAACTGAACATTTTGTTTAAAAGCAGCGGCGAGCACCGGTTTGTCAATCCCTTTTTCAGAGCCTGGATTCTATATCGCGGGTGAGGGAGATGTTTGACGCAATTTAAGGATGACACCTTCGGAGAAATTTCATGGCGATTGAAGGAAAAGATTATGAAGATCTTAAGCAGGCCGTCGTGCGTCTCGAATTTCCCAGCTTCATTTCAAAAATTACCAGCCATATAGAAAAACCTGTTGGGAAAATAATCGATTCCTTGCCTGTCAAGACATCTCAAAACATACAGGATGCGGTAAAGATTACCTTAAGGAATCTACTATCGCTCACCGTAAAAACAATGGACACAGCGCTAAAATCCGGCGCATCGACGGCTGCGCATAAAATTGCAAGCGGTATAAGCGGTGCTTTAGGCGGCGCCTTTGGATTGCCTGCCCTCGCAATAGAACTTCCCATATCGACATCGATAATTTTACGTTCCATTGCCGATATCGCACGAAGCCAAGGAGAGGACATTTCAACACTTCAAGCAAGGTTGGCCTGCCTCGAAGTTTTTGCATTTGGCGGAAAATCCGATGCAGATGACGGGGCTGAAACAGGATATTTCACCGTTCGCGCCGTCCTGGCAAAAGCGGTGAGCGATGCTGCCAAACATATTGCCGCAAGAGGTCTGACGGAGAGCGGCGCCCCGCCTATCGCAAGATTAATTTCCCAGCTTGCGTCCCGCTTTGGGTCCGTCGTGTCTGAAAAGGTATTTGTCCAGAGTGTACCGGTCATTGGCGCCCTTGGCGGCGCGACGATCAACCTTTTGTTTGTCGACCATTTCCAGGACGTCGCACGCGGGCATTTTACGGTTCGACGACTGGAGAGAAAATACGGGAAAGAAAAAGTAAAAGCGCAATACATGAAAATCTTGTCGGAGTATATGAAAAACGCTTCGAAAACTCAATAAAAACCATCTCTCGCAGAGCACGCAGCGTTCGCAGCGTATATTAATTTAAAATTGAGTTGTTTTTCGACTATGATTATGAAAGAAATATATAAAGCAGGAACAGAATATCGAGTCAAAAAACCTTATGATTAAAAGAGGTATTATGCGCAGATTAACTTTTTTAATGGTGATGATCTTATTTGCATCCTGGTTTTTTGGAGGTGTTTTTAAAAGGGCTGAAGCAAAGACCATAAAACTTATCAAGGCCGGCGATTTTTTCCCGGAAGTTCCTATGCAGGTGCCGGAAGATGCAAAAGATAGAGCGTATCTTGGTCTAAGCGAGGGCACGACATTCACTCTAAAGCAGGTAAAGGCGGATTTGGTAGTCGTTGAGATCTTGAGTGTCTATTGTCCAATCTGTCAAAAACAGGCTTCGATATATAACAAACTATTTAATCTCATCGAGAATGATCCTGCAACAAAAGGAAGAATCAAACTCATCGGTATTGCTGCTGGAAACGGAAATTTGGAGGTCAAAGATTTTCGTGATAAACGCGATGTCCCGTTTCCTATTTTGCCGGACCGATATTTTGAAATGCACCGGGCTATCGGCGGAAGTCGTACACCATTTGCAATATATGTGCGACAAGATTCTTCCGGTCATGCCGGAGTTGTCATGGGAACACATTTAGGTGCTAATCGGAATTATAAACACTTATTTGCTGACTTGCGCAGATTGATGACCGAGAACCTGGCATCTATACGAAAGGAGAGTCAGAACAAAGCAGGGGACACCATTATTGTCAAACCGCTGCTTAACGAGAAAAACCTCCTGGAAAAGGTTAAAAATATTTTCACCACTTTCAACGGAGAGGTAAAAAACTTTCAGCAGATTACCTTAACAGAAAGTTCACGAAAAGTTTTCACCTGCCTGGTTGAACGCAAAGGCCGGCCTGAGCGCATTTTTGCGGAAGTTATCAGCCGTCCTCCTCCCTGTGGTGACTGTCATGACATCCATTTTATTTATGTGTTTGATGCCTCAGGAACGATTCTCAAATTTGTACCGATTCAATTGACCAAAAAGGGCAACAAGGCTTGGAACAATGATGAAGTCGTCAAAATGCGGAAACGATTACTTGGAAAATCCATTTCTCAACGCCTTCTGTTCGACCCGGATGTAGATGCGATCTCTGGTGCAACCATCACCTCTGCAGTTATTTTTGATAGTCTTTCCCAAGGGGAGAGGCTGCTGCAAGAGCTGAAAAATATGGGGTTGATTTGACTGAGAATTGAGTCAGGTTCAGGTGTTATGGAGGCATAAGCATGACGGAAAACAACAACAGCGTTGTTTCAAAAATAACCGGAAAGCGATTTGGCTGTTTGCAGGTTTTTGGTTTAATCGTTGCCGCCGTCGTTATTACCGCAGGGGTGACGGTCTTGATATTTAAAACCTACTTTTTCCCATCAGCGTTCAAGCCCGTGACCCTGAACCTTCGCGAAGAAAAGGTGCTGGCCGCAAAATTGGAAAAGCTCGATACATTAGCGACGGATGTTCATTTACAAAAAAAAGATATTCATTTGAAACCGTCCAAAGCAGACCGGTTTGATTCAAAGGGCGCTCTTGAACCGGAACCTTACAGTGAAAAAAACGCCAAAAGGGAGATCATTTTCACTGAAAGGGAACTGAACGCATTATTGGCAAAAAATACGGATCTTGCCAGAAAATTGGCCATTGATTTATCTGATGATCTGGTCAGTGCAAAGCTTCTGGTTCCTGTGGATAAAGACTTTCCCGTACTTGGCGGCAAGATCCTTCGTGTCAGAACCGGGGTGGCTTTTTCATACCTCAGTGGTAAACCGGTGGTCATCTTCAAAGGCATTACCATTATGGGTGTCCCCTTACCCAACGCCTGGCTGGGAGGCATAAAGAATATAGATCTGGTCAAAGAATTCGGCACCGAAAAGGGTTTCTGGAAGACCTTTTCCGATGGGGTAAAGGATATCAAGGTAAAAAAGGGGCAGCTGAAGATAACGCTGAAAGAATAGCGCTGGTTTTCCGCAGCTGAAATAAGGATTTGGGACATATCGGGGTGCGCACTTCACTTTTGTAAGTTTATTTTTTTAACGGGTTTTATTGGGTCACGCCACTTTCAAACTGAAGCAGAAACCGGTTAGAAGCGGCTACCTGTTT
>CAZQAF010000139.1:0-5943 GCA_964591175.1 uncultured Desulfobacteraceae bacterium
CGTGGAGTTCTTTGCGCAGTTCCTCAACGATGCTCATGTCACGAAATGTTTCAACTCCGCCCAGCACGGTCCCGTCTGTATCCTTAAGCAGTGACGTTGAGACCACCACCGGAATACGATGTTTATCGCTGTTAATAAAATAGGTTGACGTATCGACAAAAGGTTTTCCCTGCTTCATCGTTCGACGAAGTGCACAGTCGGTTTCGCACATGTTGGAACGAAATACTTCCCAGCAATATTTCCCCAATGCTTCATCGCGACGGACACCGGTGATCGCTTCGGCAGCACGATTGAATGACGTAATTCTCCATTTATGATCCACGGTGAATACGCCGTCGGAGATACTCTGCAAAATGATATCCGTCACGTGCCGGGACATCTGATGAGATTGATTGACATCCATGTTATTAGCAATTAAATTTAGATGTATTTTAATTGACTTTACATTTCAAATGCGGCGTCCAAGATTAGAAACAAATCTTTAAAAAGCATTATGAGCTTATGCTCATAATATACAGCTTATCGTCTTTTTGTCAAGTGGGTAAAGGAATATAAACAACTGTTCGCACTTTAAACTTATCGGGTAAAAACGATTCTGTGATCCACCAGGTTCATCCCTTTAAGTTTTCCTTTGAGTATTTTTTGCTCGCCGAAAATGCTCACCAGCCGGAAACTTCCATCGTCCTGGGGTTCGACGATATCTACGGATTCCAGGACAAGCTCTTCGATTCCGTCTTTATCGATATAGGCATTGGCTTCACACATGTTTCATCACCCCCTTATCTTTTTATTCGCCTTCGCCAGAATACCCCGCAGCTTGCTGCGGGGGACTTCATTTTTTGCAAAAAAAAACCACGATGGATTTCATTCGTTCTCGAATGAAGGCCTTCGTGGCTTTTTTGAATAATTTCGGAAAGATTTATATTTTGTTATCGCAACTTCTTATTGCGAATATTATCCGCTAACTATGTCAACTAATATATGAACAGCAGCCATATGTCAACAGTACAATAGAGAGCTATATCGATTCACCCGTTTTCGGATTTTTTGGACTCAAGAGAATTTTGATATCTTTCAGATGTCTTAGCAGCTTTTCTGCATCCGGTTTACCGGGGGCAACAGGCAACTGCGCCAGCACGCCAAGTCCCTCACTGGCTTCATGAAACGCTTCATGCGGCAGCGGACTGACCGCAGCACAATTGATCATCGGGTTTATTGAAAGCAGTTTTTTCATAAATTCGATACCGGTCATATCGCCAACACTGTCATCAACGATGACAAGATCAACAGGGGTTTCTGACAATATTGTCAGACCCTCCTGGCCGGTGGCAGCCCGGGACATTTCAACATCGTCATTTTTGATTAAAGCGACCGTAAAATCGCGGAAGGATTCTTTGTCGGGTGTGACCAGCAATAGTTTTATCATCGGTTTCTCCATATTAGGTTTCGATTTTCAGATGTCATAGTATTTTTTTATTGCTGTGGCAAGCGCTTTGTAGGTTGTTTAACATAGATTTTGTCGTCATAAAATAATTTGCTTTATTATTATATTATCAATTGATTAAAGAAATCACAGTACAGACTTGACACAGATGATGAATCGACATATTGTAACGCGGTAAATTTAAAATAATGGATATTCAGCCCTAAGGAGCCATACCATGTACCCATCCAAAAATGCCGAGAAAGATCAAACCAACATTATTTTTCAATCGGATTCCAAAGATCAACGGAAAATGCTTATAGATTGCGGATACTCGGAAAAAGCCGTTCAATATTATTTGGAACAGCCGTACATGGGGAGTTTGTCCGATGCCGATCAGGTGTCGGAAATGCTCGGATCCTGCGGGGACACCATGAAAATCTTTCTCAAAATCGACCATCATCAGATTGCGGATATCCGATACCAGGTGCTGGGCTGTCCGGGCGCCATTTCAGCGGCTATGGCTGCTGTGGACCTCACTAAAGGCAAAAGTCTCCAAGAGGCAAGAAATCTGAATGACGGCGATGTTTTTAATCAACTTGTCGACATCCCGGTCAAAAAGCACCACTGTATTCAGCTCGCCGTCAAAACACTTCACAAAGCCATCGATGAATATCAAAACGGTCACAGCGATCTCAAGACCGTGGAATGCGAATCGGCATGCGCTGCACCGGAGAGTTGCTGTAAGAGCGATATCAGCAAATAATACATCCTTTTAATAACCATCGATAAGCGCCTTAATTATCGCGGACACACGGTCGGCAAGATCGCTTGACAGTTGAAGTCGCCTGAAATAAATTAGGTAATGTATTACCTTAATGACGCTGAACTGAAACATGTTCCGGATATATCACTGTTTCTGTAATGATACAAAAAATCCATAATCAGACGAGAATCATATTGGACTCCATCGCCGACGGTGTCTTTACCGTTGATACCGATTGGAAGATTACGTCTTTTAACCGGGCGGCCGAAAAGATTACGGGTATCAAAAAAGAGGAAGCCATCGGCCGATATTGCTGGGAGGTTTTCAAGGCCAGTATCTGTGAAAAAGAATGTTCTTTAAAAAGGTCCATCAATACCAAAAAGCCGATTATCAATCAGCATATATTTATCGTGAATTCAAAAGGAGATCGTATTCCCGTCAGCATTTCTACGGCCATTTTGGAAGATGAACAAGGGAATGTGGTCGGCGGCGTCGAAACCTTCCGTGATTTAAGCGTGATAGAAGAATTGCGAAAGGAATTGGCCAACCATCATACCTTTTTGGACATCATCACCAAAAATCAGGAAATGCGGCGTTTATTCGGCATGTTGGAGCTGGTCGCCGGGTCCGATACAACGGTCCTCTTAGAGGGTGAAAGCGGCACGGGAAAGGAGCTTTTTGCCAAAGCTATCCATTCACTCAGTCACCGAAAAAACGGTCCCATGGTTACTGTCAACTGCGGTGCTTTGCCCGATACACTCCTTGAATCGGAACTTTTTGGATACAAAGCCGGTGCTTTTACAGATGCCAAACGGGATAAACCCGGCCGGTTGGCCATGGCTGAAAAAGGAACCCTGTTTTTGGATGAAATCGGGGATATTTCCCCGATGCTCCAGATGCGGCTTCTGCGGGTACTCCAGGACAAAGTGTACGAGCCTCTCGGAAGCACCAAATCGGAAAAGGCCGATGTCCGCGTCTTGGCGGCCACCAATAAAAACCTGCTGAAAATGGTGAATGAGGGCTCTTTTAGAGACGATCTTTATTACCGAATCAATATCGTCAAACTCGTTCTCCCGCCTTTGAGAAAGCGAAGGGAAGATATTCCGCTGCTTGCCGAGCATTTTTTGCGAAAATACGGCAGCTTTCAGGACAAAGAAATTCAAGGCCTGTCTCATGAGGCGATGAAGGTGCTGATGTCCTATGATTTTCCGGGCAATGTTCGAGAATTGGAAAATATCATAGAATATGCCACCGTCGTGTGCAAAAATCATCGTGTTGAAGTAAAGCACCTTCCCGAAACCCTCCAGCAGCCCCGAGCCGGCTCTGTTCCGACACCGCCTCAAGCGTCTGATGTAAATGGGCTTTCGATGGATGAATTGGAAAAAAACTTTATTTATGAGGCGTTGAGAAAAAATAACTGGAGCCGAAAGCAAGCCGCCGCCCAAATGGGTATTCACCCCTCGACCCTTTGGCGCAAGATGAAGCGCTTCAACATCACAATTCCTAAATAGAACGATCAGTCCAATACTGCTGCCGCTGAATCTCAGTGGACGTTTAATATTGCATGATTGCATATATGCAATGACATGAATTGCACAGATGCAATATCCGATTTCTCGTCACCCCTTTCAAAAACCATCCGGTGTCTAATTTATATTAATAAATCAGAATATTATTGCTTGTGGAATATTTTTGTTTCACATGGCATTCAATTTGCTCTTGAAATTCGCAGCGTCATTGTTCTCGAAATATGTTTTCCTGCATATCGGTTGTTACAATGTAGATGGACAATTCAATTTACGAACAGAACTTATCGCCAGTCAAAAGGGAGATGTAATGCGAATCGCTATTTCGATTTGGGAAGACAAGATCTCGCCGCTGCTTGATACGGCATCTAAATTACTGATTATTGAAAACGAGAGCCAGGAAGAATCTTCTCGTTATGAAGTCCATTTGTTGAAACAGGACATCTCTAAAAAATGCCGTTTTATACAGAGTTTTAATATCGACGTTCTGATTTGCGGCGCCGTATCGAGGCAATTTTCAGAGATGCTTAAGGCGGCCGACATCGAAGTGATATCGGGAATATCCGGTCCGGCACGAGATGTTTTGGCAGCTTACCAACAGGGGAAACCGCTCCATTTGGAATTTTTCATGCCGGGAAGTCAAACCGATCGCTTGGATCAAGGCAAACAACTTTAAATTTTCAGAAGCCCTGAGAAAAAGGCCGAAATAAAAGGAGGAAAAAATGGCGGAGGAAAAAAAAGCAAGCTCGGATAAGACCAAAAAGTTGGCTGATCCAATGGCGTGTTCCATTGATGAAGCCACGCAGGAAATGATCGCCCGGGCTCAGGAACTGGGTGTTGAAACGGTATTTGACAGGGCCGCTGCCATGAAGCCCTGCAATATCGGCGTACAGGGCACCTGCTGTAAAAACTGCGCCATGGGGCCTTGTCGTCTTCCTCTTCCGAAATCGGGTATTGAAGGCGAGGATACCAGAAAAGGCTTATGCGGCGCGACGGCCAATACCATCGCAGCCCGTAACTTTATCAGAATGATTGCCGGCGGTGCGGCAGCCCATTCGGATCACGGGCGCTGCGTGGCGGAAGTATTCATGTCCGCAGCCAGAAAGGAATCCGATGCCTACAAGATCAAAGATGAATTTAAATTGCTGTCCATAGCACACCATCTGGGCGTTGAGACCACGGTTGAAGTCGACGGCAAAAAGCTGGATCGGGATATGGACGAGATCGCTCTCGATGTGGCGGAAAAAGCAATGAATGAATGGGGGAAACCCTCGGGTGAACTGCTTTACATGAAGCGCGCACCGCAACCGCTCTATGAAAAATGGAAGAAGGCCGGGGTTCTTCCCAGAAATATCGACAGAGAAATTGTTGAAATTATGCATCGCACCCATATCGGTGTGGATCAGGATTTTAAAAATCTGATCAAGCAGGGCACCCGGGCAGCCCTGGCAGATGGTTGGGGCGGCTCCATGCTCGCGACCGATCTTCAGGACGTACTTTTCGGGACCCCTTATCCCGTCCAGGCTGAAGCCAATCTCGGCGTGATGAAGGAAGATCATGTCAATCTTATTGTTCACGGCCATGAGCCGGTTTTGTCGGAAATCATCGTGGCGGTCGCCCAGTCCCAGGAAATGATCGACTATGCCAGGTCCAAAGGGGCCAAAGGGATTCAGTTGGGCGGCATCTGCTGTACGGCCAATGAGATACTGCAGCGCCATGGCGTACCGCCCGTAGGAACGTTTTTGCAGCAGGAGCTTGCCATCATTACCGGTGCCTGTGATGCCATGGTGGTGGATATCCAGTGTATCTTTCAGAATCTGGCCAATGTGGCCAAATGTTTCCACACCAAGCTGATTACCACTCACCCCATTGCCAGGATGGAGCAAGACAATGTCATCCACATCGAATTCGACGAACATCATGCGTTTGAAGATGCCAGGCGAATCGTGAAGATGGCCATTGACAACTTCGAGAACCGGGGTGCGGAAGTGATGATCCCGAGACATAAAGGCGTTCAGGTCGCCGGGTTCGGCGTGGAATCCATCGAATACCATCTGGGCGGTACCTTTCGCGGATCTTACTATACCCTGAATGACAATATCATCAACGGCCGTATCCGGGGTGTTGCTGGCGTAGTGGGATGCAACAATGCCAGAACAAAACATAATGAAGGCCATATTACCGTTGTCAAAGAGCTCATTAAAAATGACGTCATTGTATTGACCACG
>CAZQAF010000140.1:0-3131 GCA_964591175.1 uncultured Desulfobacteraceae bacterium
CCATGCGAATGGCGCCGGAACCGAAACGGTTTCGAATGGCATCGAGGGCTGAAATCAGACGATCGCTTTTTTGCTTTTCTTGTTCGTGTCCGCCAAAGAGTGCCATTTGTGCCGGCGGAGCAGCCAAACAATCGCAAACCAGTCCCAGACGCCGGACGCGGACACGGCGTTTCCAAGCCTTTTCGAGGGGTGTCTTTGCCGCGGCAAACAACCAAAAGTCGTTGGCCGTCGCCGGATCGACGGGGGCCTGTCGAACCATTCGTTTGCCGTCGGAATAGTCGATGACAATTCTTACCCGTCGCGCCGCCAGCCCTTGTTTGCGCAGGTCGATGCCGGCCTTTTCAACCACTCGATACAATGCGCTTTCCACGCATGCCGCTGTGTTGGTGTCGATTTCAAACACATGCTCGACACTGACTGTGGGAACGGTTTTTCCCACAGGGAAAATCGGCGACAGGTCAATGCCGCGTACGGCATTGTACAGGCTGTGACACCGGACCCCGAACAGGATATGCAGTTGCTCCATGGACAATCCCGCCACATGGCCGGCACGACTCAGATTGAACTCCCGGAAACGCTTCAGCTCTGCGCTTTCGATACCGGGAACAAAGTGAATCGGCAAAGGATTCATAAAATCCGCTTCCTCCCCTGCCCCAATGATATATTCGCCGGCGGGTTTGACCACCCGTGTTGCCGCTTTGGCCACCAGCTTGTTGACTGCAACCGACCAAATCGGATCCAATCCCATATCCGAACGTATGGCCTTTCGAATACGCCACGCAACGTCGGGCGGCGGACCAAACAATCTTCCCGTTCCGGTGGCATCGATAAACAGATGCCCATTGTGATCGGTGACTTCGACCAGAGGCGAATAGGGCAATGCATGTTTCAAAAGTTGCGCCATTGCCCGTTCGTAACGCGCGGGATGGGGCGCCAGAACAACGGCATCCCGGCAATAACGGAGTGCCCGTTTCAGGCCCATTCCTTTGCGGACGCCGCTTTGGTAGGATTCTTCACTCATATCGTAGACGTTGCCTCGCAAAGAGACATCATGGGCGACGATCACCGGACGTTTCCTCAGACGGCTGTCCACACGCCGCTCCACCGCCACGGCAAAATCCGCCACATTGATATGAATAATGGATCGTTCCCGCATTAGATCATATTGGTTTTTAGCCCGTTGGAAAAAATCGCTTTCACCGGAACCGAAATACTTGCCACAAAGGCACTAAGACACAAAGGATATATTTATTATTTTTTTTCTTCGTGACTTGGTGCCTTAGTGGCAGAAGGAATCCTTTCAAATTTTCAACCCACTATCAATCCCCGCTTCTTTAGTAAATCTGCCATTCTTCGCGCATTTTCCGGCGCATGGGCACGGACATGGTTGTTGAAAACAATGACGCCGTTGCGTGCCCGGTCGCTCATGGGTTCAATTTTACTTTCAATCCATTCGTGCAGTTCGTCATCGGAATAGTCATAATCAAATTGAAGCTGCATATTGCCCGAACGCCAGCCTTTGGCATTCCGGCCGTGGAAGCGTACATAAAACAGATCCGGATTGGTGATGACGTCTAAAGATGGAAACAGGCCCGGCAAATCCGGTGCATCGACGTTCACCAACGTCACCTTCCGGCGTTCCAATTCGGCAAATACACGATCACTGACCCAGGAGCGGTGCCGGAATTCAACGGCCAGCGGCAAACCGTGCAGGCTGTCAAGAAGGGACGCCAGGTATTTTCGGTTTGGCGCTGTACGTAAGAACGAGGGAGGAAGCTGGATCAGCACGGCAATGAGTTGCCCGGCTTGAATCAATGGCGCCACCCCTTCCCGGTAAAGAATTGCCTGGTCAGGCCATTGCCGGGGATCGATTTCATGGGTGAGCGTTCGTGTCAATTTGACAGCGAACAAAAATCCCTGCGGAACCTGTTGTCGATGACGTTCAACAGCCTCGGCTCTGGGCATTTGATACCAAGTGTAGTTGAGTTCGGTAATCGAAAAGCTCCGGGCATATTGTTGCAGCATTTCACCTGATTTTGTGCCCGAAGGATAAAATCCGGCCTCCACCCACTCCGTGTAGGAAAAGCCGCTTGTCCCCACATGCAGTTGACAGGCTTCGGTACCTTTTTGTTCCTTATTCGTTTTTTTCTCACCTTCCAAACTTCTCATCTTCTTACCTTTCAGTGACCGATGGAAGACCGCTTCGCTCGGAAGAAGGAAGACCGCTTCGCTCGGACGAGGGACGATAAAACGCCTGCTGCTGCGGCGTTAGGTTTGCTTCCAGCTCGTAGGAGCTTACAGCTCGGAGAGAGCGCTTTAGGTTTGAGGCAAAAGCGTTAGAGCCCTTGTCTTTCGTTCGTCATCCATCTTCCCTCTTCCATCGTCCTAGCGAAGCGGTCTTCCATCTTCCATCGGTTTTCTGTCCTCTGCCTTCTTGCCTTCCGCCCTTTGAACACCGATCACCCTGCCCTGGATCAGAATTTCGTTAAAATCATATCTGACCGCTTTGTAATCAGGGTTTTCAGGACGCAGTTCAATATGTTTTTCCCCGCGAAAAAAGCGCTTCACCGTCGCTTCTTCAAAATTGATGAGCGCCACAACGATTTCGCCGTTTTCGGCAAACTGGCGCGGCTCACAAATGACCAGGTCTCCGTCCAGAATCGCGGCATCTTTCATCGAGTCCCCCTTTACCCGAAGCGCAAACAGGTTGGGACCTCGATACAGGGTCGAATCGATCACAACGCTTCCGCCCCATTCCTGCTGGGCATACAGCGGTAATCCGGCGGCAATATTTCCCACAATGGGAACTTCCCGCCACCGCATGATGCCTGCTGTTTCCTGATTGCGATTCAACAGATGAATCGTTCGGCTGTAGCGGCCGCGGCGTTTGAGGATTCCTTTTCTCTCAAGCGCTGCGATGAGCTGGGATATTGCCGCATGACTCACTCCCATTTCGGCGGCCGACTGCCGCAGGCTGGGCGTTTTTCCGCTTCCGGCAATCTGACGTTCCAGATAGTTCAATAATTGTTGTTGCTTCGGCGTAAGTTCCGGCTGCATGGGCAAACCTTCCTGTTGTGGGTTCAAGGTTCAGCGTTCAAGGGTTCACGGTTCAATTTACAAATGCCTAAAGT
>CAZQAF010000140.1:3231-5885 GCA_964591175.1 uncultured Desulfobacteraceae bacterium
TGCCTAAAGTTAAGGTATTCTGCCAATTATATAAAATAAATGGAGCGAAGCGACATCATTTTTAAACTTTAGTTCACTTCAAACTTTAGATCATTTTAGCTCACTTAAATTTATTAATACACCATAATGTAAATGTCAATGTAAATATAATGTATAGAATATGTAATGATTCAGGTTTAGATGGTTAGGATCGTTTAGATCGTTTCGATGGTTTAACGCTCTCAACGGTCTTAACGAACTCACGATCTCAATGGACAAAATATGGCGTGTTTTGAGGATTAAAATTTAAGCCTGACCCCAGAGAAACAGGCTTCGCCCCGGCCAAATGTTAAATACGGATTTAACAGGGCAAACATTTCACGGGGCAGGCTCAGAAACTTGTCCTCCCCTGGTGCATTGGGCAAAAAAGGGCATTTTGCAATGGTCTCTAAACTTGACATCGCAGCATGGCCCAATATTTTAGGACATATGAATTGATAAGAAGCTGAAAAAATGATAGGATTTTGCTTATGAGAATGGCGGTAATATCGGATATTCATGGGAACCTGGAGGCATTGGAGCAGGTGCTCACGGATATCGAGGGATCGGATATCGACAGGATGGTTTGTCTGGGCGACAGCATCGGTTACGGTCCTGAACCCGAGGCGGTTGTCACCATGATCCATGATCGTCACATCCCGTCTATTTTGGGCAATCATGAACTGGCGGTAATCGATCAAAATTTGTTAACCTGGTTTAACCCTCTTGCCCGAAGATCTTTGTTAAAAACCATTGAAATACTGTCTGAAAAAACCATCAATTTCATTTCTAAGTTAAAACCGTTTATGATTTTCGACGGATACCGTTTTGTCCACGGCTACCCCCCGGATTCTGCAACCACCTATCTTTTTCAGATTGCAGAAGATGAATTGCGGCGAACTTTCAAACAGATGAAAGAGAAAATATGTTTTGTCGGTCATACGCATCGTCTTGAAATCATCGACTTTAACGGCAGGTCCATTGCACGATCGCCGCTCACTCAACGCGTCGTCAATCTCAACAGCACCGATCAATATATCATTAATATCGGAAGCGTGGGACAGCCGAGAGACGGCGACAATCACGCCAAATATATTATTCTGGATACAGAGAAAAACAGCATCGAAGTCAAATTCATCCCTTATGATATTGCTTCGGTTGTCAATAAAATTATAGAAACAGGTCTTCCCACCGAACACGCGATTCGTCTTTTGTAAATAAAATCGTGTAACGATTTTATGAAACGCGGCGCTGCCGCTTGGTTTGGCAAAAGGTTGGTTTTTAAATTGTGAACGAAGCGAAAGAGGTTCTGCCATGAACGATATTCTTACTTTAAAAGCAAAAGTGATTAATTTTATCAGGACCGACGTCTGGAGAGTCCGGGCCAAGGATCTTTCCAGGACAAGATACTTACTTGTCAAACAGCTTCGAATTCTTATTCTAACGGTCCGCGGGTTCAGAAAAAACAAATGCCCGATAAGTGCTTCCGCACTGACGTTTTATTCCGTACTCTCCATTGTCCCCGTGATGGCCATGGCCTTTGGAATCGCAAAAGGTTTTGGGTTTCAAAAGCTTCTCGAAAAACAACTGTTGGAAAAATTTCAGGGCCAGGAAGAAGTGATGAATCGAACGGTTTCATTTGCCCATTCGCTTCTGGATAATACCAAAGGCGGCATCATCGCCGGTATCGGCGTCGTTTTTCTTTTATGGACGGTGATTAAACTCTTTAGTCAAATCGAACGTTCGTTCAATGGCATTTGGGAAATCAAAACCCACCGAACGTTTGGGCGAAAATTCAGTGACTATCTTTCGATCATGCTGATCTCTCCCGTGCTCTTCATCCTCTCCAGCAGTGTTACGGTATTTATCACCACGCAAATCACGGCCATCGCCCAAAAAGTCGCGCTGATCGGAATGTTCAGTCCGGTCATATTTTTAATGCTGAAATTCATCCCCTATGGTTTGATATGGATCCTTTTTATATTTATGTACATGCTCATGCCCAACACCAAGGTCAATTTCAGCTCGGGACTGATTGCCGGCGTCATTGCCGGGACCATATATCAAATCGCTCAATGGGCTTACATTGCGTTTCAGGTGGGAGTGTCGAGGTATAATGCCATATACGGAAGTTTCGCGGCACTTCCGCTGTTTCTAATGTGGATTCAATTGAGCTGGATCATTGTTCTTTCTGGTGCGGAAATTTCGTATGCCTATCAATATGTGGACACGTATGAATTTGAGCCGGACGGCCGCCCCATCAGCCCGGCATTTAAAAAATTGCTCTCCCTTCAGATTTCACGTTTTGTCATATCCAGGTTTTTAAAAGCCGAATCCCCCTTATCGGCTTCTGGCATAGCGAAAACACTGGAGATTCCGTTTCGTCTGGCACGACAAATACTCGACGAGTTGGTTGAAGCGAGCATTCTGTCATACACTAAAGCCGAAAAAAATAAGGACGTATCCTATCAGCCGGCCCGGGATATCAATACGATTACCATCAACACGGTAATCGAAGCCTTGGAACAAAATGGTGTTGACAATATCCCCGTTGCACAGACGCCCGAACTCAGTCATTTATCGGAAGCATTGAAAACACTGAATGAAGAGATTGAAAAATCGCCCGCGAATCGTCT
>CAZQAF010000141.1:0-5793 GCA_964591175.1 uncultured Desulfobacteraceae bacterium
TACCGAAAACGGTGGCAATACGATAAAAAGGTTCGTTCCACCCACGGCGTGAACTGTACCGGATCGTGTTCCTGGGACGTTTATGTGAAAAACGGCATCGTTGTGTGGGAAACCCAAAATATTGATTACCCGGACTGCGGCCCCGGATACCCCAACCATGAACCCCGGGGCTGCCCGCGCGGCTGCACATTTTCCTGGTATACTTACAGCCCGGTCCGGTTGAAACACCCGCTGATGCGGTCCGCGCTTCTCGAAATGTGGCGGGAAGAGCTTGCAGCACACAAAGATCCGGTGAAAGCCTGGCAAAGCATTGCCGAAAATCCGGACAAGAAAAAAAAATACAAAACCGTGCGCGGCAAAGGCGGATTCGTACGGGTGTCGTGGGATGACGCCGCAACGCTCATTGCGGCGTCCCTCATTCATACCATTAAAACCTTCGGACCGGACCGCATATTCGGCTTCACCCCGATCCCGGCCATGTCCATGGTCTGTTATGCATCGGGCGCCAGGTTCCTTTCCCTTATCGGCGGGTCCATGGTCAGTTTTTATGACTGGTATTGCGACCTTCCGCCCGCCTCCCCACAAATCTGGGGGGAGCAGACCGATGTCCCGGAAAGCGCGGATTGGTATGAATCCACCTACATGATCGTATGGGGAACCAATTTGCCCATGACCCGAACACCGGACGCCCATTTTTTTACCGAAGCACGATATCGCGGCGCAAAAGTGGCGGCGGTGGCGCCCGACTATGCGGAATATGTAAAATTCGCCGACACATGGCTTCCGGCCAAAGCAGGGACCGACGGGGCTTTGGCCATGGCCATGACCCATGTCATCTTCAAGGAATTTTATATCGACAAGCAGACCGAATATTTTTTCGAATATGCCAAATCATACACGGATCTGCCCTTTGCGGTGGTTCTCGACCGTCACGACGACGCTTATAAAGCCGGACGTTTTCTAAGGGCAAAGGATCTCGGCGCAGACGTGACCAACGCCGACTGGAAAACCGTTGTCTTCGACACCAACAAAGAAGCATTTGTGATTCCCAACGGAAGTATCGGATTCCGCTGGAATGAAGAAGGCCAGTGGAATCTCGACCCCATGGATTCAGCGGACAATGCGACCGTGGACCCTCAGCTGAGCTATGCGGATGTCGCCGACCAATGGGCGGCGGTCCGTTTTCCTTTTTTCGATGTCGACGGTGCCGCCACCAAAACAGGGCTGGTTCCGGCAAAAAAAATTCACAATGGTTCGGAAACCATACGGGTGACCACGGTGTTCGATCTCATGGCCGCCCAGCTGGGAATTCCAAGAAGCCAGGCACCGTCGATCCCGGAAGACTATCCGTCGGGATACGACGACCCGAAATTGTATACGCCGGCCTGGCAGGAAGCCGTCACCGGCGTACCCCGAAAAGACGTTGTCCGTGTGGCCCGTGAATTTGCTCAAAACGCGGAAAAAACCCGGGGCAAATCCATGATATTTTTAGGGGCGGGCACCAACCACTGGTATCACGGCGATATGATCTACCGCTCGATTATCAATCTTACGACCCTTTGCGGCTGCCAGGGTGTCAACGGCGGCGGCTGGGCCCATTACGTCGGCCAGGAAAAAGTTCGTCCCCAGGCAGCCTGGGCCCAAATCGCCTTTGGTCTGGATTGGAAGCGGCCGCCGCGTCAGCAAAACGGGACGTCCTTTTACTACTTTGCGACCGACCAATGGCGCTACGATCGCCTGGACTCCCGTGATCTCCTTTCCCCTTTGGCCGACACAAAACAACACCGCCATATGGCCGATTACAATGTGATTGCCGCTCGATTGGGCTGGCTGCCGTATTATCCTCAGTTTAACTGCAATCCCATGGCGCTGTGCCAAGAAGCTTCCCAACAGGGCGCGGCATCCGACGAAGATATCATCGCCTATGCCGTGGACAGGCTCAAGAAAGAAAAGATTCGATTTTCCATAGAGGATCCCGACAACCCAATCAACTTTCCCCGGGTTCTCTTTCTCTGGCGCGCCAACGTCCTTGGGGCCAGCGGCAAAGGCCACGAATATTTTCTCAAACATCTGCTGGGCGTCGAAAATGCGGTTTTCAATGAAGACAGCGATGTCCGGCCCCAAGAGATCAAATGGCGAGACCCGGCCCCTGAAGGCAAACTGGATTTATTGGTGACCATGGAACTTCGCATGTCCACCAGCGCCATGTATGCCGATGTGGCCCTGCCCGCCGCCGGATGGTATGAAATGCACGATCTGAATACGACGGACATGCACCCCTTTATCCATCCGTTCAATCCGGCCGTGGATCCGCCCTGGGAAACGCGAACCAACTGGGACCAGTTCAAGACCATCGCCAAAAAATTCTCGGAACTTTCCGCGGTTCATCTCGGCGAAATGAAAGATCTCGTGGCAACACCGTTGATGCACGATACCCCCGGCGAAATCGCTCAGCCCGAGGTCAAAGACTGGCAAAGCGGCGAGACAGAACCCATCCCCGGGAAAACCATGCCGAACCTTGCGGTCATCACCCGTAACTTTCCGGATACTTACAAAATGATGACCTCACTGGGCCCCTTGGTCGAAACAGCCGGCGTGGGGTCCAAAGGCGTCTCATGGTCCGGAAAAGAAGAATATGCCGAGCTTAAAGAATTCCTCGGGGTCGTGTCCGAACCCGGTGTCAGCCTGGGGATGCCGAAACTCGAAACCGGAAAACAGGTTGCCGAGACCATCCTGAAGCTGGCGCCGGAAACCAACGGCGAGACCGCAGAAAAATCCTGGCATGTTCTCGAAAAAAAGACCGGCCGATTCCTGAAGCATCTGAGTTCGGCCAGAAAAAGCCAAAAATATTCCTTTGCAGATATCAGCGTTCAGCCCAGAAAAATCATTACATCTCCGGTGTGGAGCGGTATCGAATCCGAAGACCGGCGGTATTCGCCCTTTGTTATCAACATCGAAGAAAGAGTCCCCTTCAGGACGCTCACGGGAAGGGCTCAATTTTATCTGGACCATTTGTGGATGCGCGATTTCGGAGAAAACCTGCCCCTTTTTCGCCCGCCTCTGGATATCCTTGCGCTGGGCTCAACCCTTTTGAACCGGGAAGAGCAACCGGAGCTTATTCTCAATTACCTGACCCCGCATTCAAAATGGTCCATTCACAGCACCTATTCCGACACGCTCACCATGCTCACTCTCTTTCGAGGCGGTGAAGCCATTTGGATCAATAACGACGACGCCGAAACAATCGGTGTAAAAGACAATGACTGGCTGGAATGTTTTAATGCCAACGGCGTGATCATGGCAAAAGCCGTGGTCAGCCATCGCATACCGCCCGGAAAAGCATTTATGTATCATGCCCAGGAGAGACTGATCAACACCCCGGGTTCCCGGATGTCCGGACAGCGGGGCGGCACCCATAACAGTGTCACGCGAATCGTCGTCAAACCGACCCACATGATCGGCGGATACGCCCAGCTCAGCTATGGTTTCAATTATTACGGAACCGTGGGTTCACAAAGAGACGAAATGATCGTGGTTCGAAAAGCAGGGGAGATCGATTGGTATGAAGATTAAAGCGCAACTGGCGATGGTATTGAATTTGGATAAATGTATCGGCTGCCACACCTGCAGCATACCCTGCAAGAATGTGTGGACGAACCGGGAAGGGGCCGAATACATGTGGTTTAACAACGTGGAAACCAAACCCGGGATCGGATATCCGCTAAAATGGGAGAATCAAACGATCCATAACGGGGGCTGGACGTTGAAAAACGGAAAACTGAGGCTAAAGGCCGGCGAACGTCTGCACAAGTTCGCCAACATTTTCCACAATCCGGATTTGCCGACGGTGGATGAATACTATGAACCCTGGACCTATGACTATGACAAACTGATCTCGAGCCCCGGGAAACGCAATCAACCGTCCATTCGGCCCAGATCGCAAATTACCGGCGACCCCATACAAATAAAATGGGGTCCCAACTGGGAAGATGACCTGGCAGGTGTCAGCGAGACCGGCATCCACGACGTCAACTTTGCCCGCCTCGACCATTCCATTTATCTGGCATTTAAGCATGTATTCCTTTTCTATCTTCCCCGGTTATGCGAGCATTGTTTGAATCCGGCGTGCGTTGCCTCGTGCCCTTCGGGTGCGCTTTACAAACGCGAAGAAGACGGCATCGTGCTGGTGGACCAGGAACGGTGCAGAGGATGGCGGTACTGCGTTTCGGGTTGCCCGTACAAAAAAGTGTATTTCAACTGGAAAACCGGCCGGTCCGAGAAATGCATTTTTTGCTATCCAAGGATCGAAGCCGGCATGCCGACCCTGTGCGCCCACTCTTGCGTGGGCCGGATCCGGTATGTCGGTGTGATTTTTTACGATGCCGACAAAATACATGCTGCGGCGTCTGCAGACCCTCCGGCGTCGCTGTACCGCGCTCATTTGGATATTTTGCTGGATCCTGATGATCCGGAAGTTGCACGCGCTGCAAACGCACAGGGAATTTCTCAAAATTTTATCGACGCCGCCCGGAAATCACCCGTATTCAAGCTGGCAAAGACCTGGGAACTGGCCCTCCCCCTGCATCCGGAATTTCGCACGCTGCCCATGGTGTGGTATATTCCGCCGCTGAGTCCCATTGCCGAACAGGTGGAACCAACGGAGCAGATGGACGCCGTAGACCGGCTTCGAATTCCCGTCACCTATCTGGCGAACCTGCTGACGGCCGGTGACGAAGCGCACATCCGGCGGGTACTCAAACGTCTTGTCGCCTTGAGAAGGTATATGCGGTCCATCCGGGTGGAAAATGCCGTGGACGAGGACATCCTGCAACAGGCCGGGCTCACGCCGCAAACAGCCCGGGAAATGTATCAACTGCTGGCCATCGCCAAACACGAAAAACGATTTGTGGTGCCGACCCGCGTCAGCAGCGACGGCATGCAGACGTTTCGCGACCAGGGGGCGTGTGGGTTTTCCTAGAGCATAGGGCATGGGGCATAGGGTGGAGGGCTGAGTTCAGTGTTCAGAGTTCTGGGAACAGAAATCGGAAGTCAGAGGTCGGCTGTTGGAAAAATCGATTCGACCAATTAACATTTTACCCTATACTCTATGCCGTACAACCTGGAACCAAGAAACTGGAACCGCTGTGAACTCTGAACGCTGAACACTGAACACTCAATTTTAAACGATCTAAACCATTTGAGGTCAGGCGTAAATGGATGAACATCTAAAAATTCAACTGAAAATTACATCCCTGCTGCTGCAGTATCCGGATGAAGGATTCATACGGTCCTTGCCGTTAATGGAAAAGTGTATTGCGCAGTTGCCGGATTCATATGTAAAGGACAAACTGGCTCGATTTACTTCTTACTTACAAACAACACCCCTTCTCCGTCTTCAGGAAACCTTTACCGAAGCATTCGACATGGCGCCGTCAACGTGTCTGAATCTGACCTATCACCTTTTGGGAGACAGCGAAAAACGGGGGAACGTTATGGCCTGCCTGCAGCAGATTTACCATGAGGCCGGTTATGAAACGATTACCGGCGAATTGCCGGATTATCTGCCGTTAATCCTGGAATTTTTATCTGAATGCCCGGCGTCCGATGGCGCCGAAATGCTGTGGCCATATCTCGGCGCCATTGAGAAACCGGCCGGCGCTCTGAAAGACGCCGGCAATCCCTATTCGCTGCTGCTGGATGTCGTCCGGGAGCTGAGGAGTGAGTTCAGTGTTCAGCGTTCGGAAAATCAGAAGATCAGAAATTAGGAAAGAGGAAAGAGAAAATAGGCAGAGG
>CAZQAF010000142.1:0-5606 GCA_964591175.1 uncultured Desulfobacteraceae bacterium
GGAATGCCGGGTTCGGGGAAAAGCACGATCGCCGGGGAACTTTCCAGAATTTTGAGTATCCGGACTTTTCAATCCGATGTGATCCGAAAAGAACTGTTTGGTCTGAAGCCCGGTGATCGATCCGATCTGCCGTTTGAAACAGGCATGTATTCAAAAGGCGCCAGCGCACTCACGTATGGGAGGCTTCTTCTGTCGGCCCAGGAAGAAATTGAACAGGGCAGATCTGTTATTTTAGACGCGACATATGGCCGTCAACATCATCGCGCTGAGGCCGTTCGAATGGCAAATGACATTGACGCAAACATTATTTTTGTCGAATGCGCATTAAAAGAAAATATGATTAAAGAGCGTCTTTTAAAGCGCGAGGCCGGATATCCGGTTTCAGATGCCCGGTACCGCCATTATGAAAATTTCAAGCAGCGATTTGAACCCTTAAACGAGTTGAGCGGTGTGATGCATATTCGCGTGGACACCGGAAAGCCGTTGAAAGCGTGCATGGAGCAAATTCTGGTAAAAACGTCTCCCCTCATGGCGCGCAAGGCCTAACTGCAGAAAATAGGAAAGAGGAAAGAGGGAAAAAATGGAAAGAGAATAAGGAAAACCGCGGATGAACGCAAATTAGCACAAATAATACTATTAGTGTTTATTTGCGTTCATTTGCGGTTATCTGTTTTCTAAAATAGACTTTGGCCAATTAGCCGGAGGTTTCGTTTACAGGAGGGGAAAAATGCGTTCGATGTGATGTTTGATGAGGTCGAATACCTGCTGGTATTTTTCATACGAACCGCCCATGGGGTCTTGAATCGCACTTTTTCGGGTGGCCTTGTCCGGCCAGGCCCCAAGCAGGAATATTTTTTTGCGGGACCAGGGGAAAAACGTCTCCACGAATTTAATATGAACGGGTTCCATGCATAAAATAAGATCCGCTTTTTCCAACTCATTGCCCATCAGATATCGCGCCTTGTGGGATGATATGTCGAAACCGTCTTCTTTGCACACTTTTTGGGCATATTCGGTGGCCGGGGAATCATACAGTCCATGGATACCCATGGATGAAACCATGAGGTCACGGCGGCCTGCTTCTTTGGCTTTATGCCGCATCAAACCTTCCGCCATGGGACTCCGGCATATATTACCGGTACAAATAAAAACAATGTGCCGTGTCATTTTTCTTTTATCTCACAATCTTCAATACATTGGTTTTTTGCAGCTTTTCCCATAATGCTCTGACGATAGTCAGAGAAGCGCCGTTTTCATCCAGATGCTCATCGTTGGCCGTCAAACGGCAGGAATCCAACAGCAACTCGTTGGTCAGCCATAAACCGACTTCGTTTTGCAGATTAGCTTTGAGGGAGAGGTAAAGATCCGCTAATTTGTCTTTGGGGATATTTGCGATCATGGTTTTGTCTCTTAAAGATAATTTTGACAAGAGTTTATCAGCAGCTTCTTCAACGGTTCCGGGCAGGATTGCCGTTTTCAATTGCGCGCGGCGTTTGGGCGTACCCGTAAAGGATGCCTGCATGGTGTCATCGACGAGATCAAGATAAAGAACGGTTTCGATAATATCGACCGTCGCCTGATATATCGCAGGATCTTTACTTGCCCTGGGTCCTGCAACGTTCAAAACTTCGATTTCATTTTCAGTGAGCCATGATTTGATTTTTTCGGCAGCTTGAAAGGCACTGCGCTTGTTCAAATCGATGTGAAGCCAAGGGCGATGATGTAAAAGGGTCATCTCCCGGGTATAATCGGATCCGCCGGAGAGCCTTCCATGGGATATAATCAATGTGCCGTCTGAATCGATGACATTCTGTTCGGTCCGTTTATTATAGTCGAAGGTTTCCATTTCTTTAAGGTTATATTTATGATCCAAAACGCCGGTTTCGGTTTTTCGTCCTCTGGGAATCCAACCGCCGTGGGGAATTCCGAGTTTAATGGCAACATCAAGGGCCGCTTGGTCGGCACCGGTTTGACCGCCGGATATTATTTTTTTAAGCATTAGGGTATACTATCCTTTTCCAAATCATTTTGAATGTTTAGGCCAGAGTCTTTTGCAGAAAGACTGGTGACTTGAGCATTCAAAATTGCACCGGTTTCCACCACTAAATCTTTGCAGACAACTTTACCCGAACATTTTCCGGTGGCCAGTATAACCAATTCCTTTAACGCTCTGAGGTCTCCTTCAAAAGTGCCGCCGATAGTCATACTGGCAACCTTGACATCCGCATAAACGGATCCTTCTTCAGCAATGACAATACTTTCTCCGATGACCGTACCTTTCACGACACCTTTCACGATTAGCCTTCCACGGGTATGGATTGTGCCGTCTACGGTTAATTCTTTGTCGATAATGGAAAAATCTTTTGCAATGTTATTCACAGTATATCTCCAGATATGGGGTCCGGTTGCCAATGCCGTTAATGGATTTTTGAACCGGGTCTTAATTTTAACGATAGGGTATGCCCTATTGATACCTTTAACCGGCGGCTGGCATTTCCACAATTGACTGCAATTTCAAGGAATCCGAAGCTTCCGATAACGGCAGCAGGATCTCCGGGCGTCGCGTTTAAATAACTTTGAGACAACCCCTTAATTACTGTTTTATCAACTTTGATTACAAGTGTTTTTTCAGGGCTGTTTTGAATAAATTCTTTGAGGCGGCTGTCATCAATATTCGAGATACAGTTTCCAAAGTGGTCAATGGATATGATTGTTCCGATGAGTTCCCCTTTCTCTGATAGATACGGCTTTGAGATATTCAGCCGAACCAGATCTTGCGGATTTAGGGACCGGCCGAATTGATCGATAGGAACGCCTCTGGAAAGGTGAGAGGCGACCGGCGCAAATATATCCCGACCATGAAATGTGTGGCTGACCTCGTTTAAAAAAAAATGGGGATTTTCAACACGAACGATGTCATCAGTATCGTTTTCATCCATAAGAAGGGTTAGAACGCCGTTATCGGGTGCGAGAAAAACTTGTTCCGCCAATCCAACGGCGACGATTGAGCGATCCCCGCCAACCCCCGGATCTACAACGATAATATGTATTGTGCCTTTGGGGAAATACTTGTAAACAGCGTTTATGAGATAGGCCGCCCCGATCAAGTCTTGCGGAGCGACGGTATGACAAACATCGACCACTACGGCAGAAGCGTTGATAGAAAGGATGACGCCTTTCATGACGCCGGCATAAGCATCCTCGGTGCCAAAGTCTGTCAGGAGTGTAATAATCGACATAGTCAAGTTTTAATTTCTTACGGAATCGTCAATCACTAAAATATACTTTTTTGAAAACCGAATCCGAGATGCTTGTGCGCCGTTTCTGAAGCCTTCCTCCCTGCAGATGTCCTCGTAACAAGTCCGATTTTTAAAAGATAAGGTTCAACAACATCCACCAGCGTATCTGTTTCTTCCTGAAGGGTTGCTGCAATGGCTTCGATGCCGACCGGACCGCCCTTATAAAATTCGATGATGGTTTTTAAATATCTGCGGTCAAGATCGGTCAATCCTTTTTCATCCACGCCCTCCAATACCAGCGCCGCTTCGACGATCTTTTTAGTAATCACGCCGTCTGCACGCACCTGGGCATAATCCCTGACACGCTTTAAGAGCCTGTTTACGATCCGGGGTGTCCCTCTGGATCGACTTGAGAGTTCCTTTGCTCCCTCATCATCGATAGTGACCTTAAGCAAAGAAGCCGAACGCCGGATGATTTTTGACAGGTCCTTTTCGTTGTAAAAATCGAGACTCCTGAAAATGCCAAACCGGTCACGCAAGGGTGCGGATAATAGCCCGACCCGTGTGGTCGCACCCACCAGGGTAAAACGGCTCAAACGGTACCGGTGACTGCGGGCATGCACCCCTTTGTCAAACACAAAATCGACGGCAAAATCTTCCATAGCCGGGTACAAAAATTCTTCGACAATCTTCGGCGTCCTGTGAATCTCATCGATAAACAGAATATCTCTGTCTTCCAAATGGGTTAAAATTCCGATGAGATCCCCGCCTTTTTCAATGGATGGGCCGGATGTCGACGTGAGATTGCCCCCCATTTCATTGGCGATAATGTGAGCCAACGTGGTTTTTCCAAGGCCGGGCGGACCGTGGAAGAGAATGTGATCCACCGGCTCTTCGCGCTGTAATGCCGCTTCAATGGCAATCTTAAGGGCTTCGACCACCTCGGATTGGCCGACGTAATCCTCGAACCGATCCGGCCGTAAAGAAAGGATTTCCGGTTCTTTATCCATCGGAAGGCAGGATCCTGTAAGGATACCCTGTTTATCGGAAGAATAAGTCGGCATGTCATCCATCTTTGTTAGGTTGGCGGTTGGATGCTCGCGTTGCTTAACCTCCAACCGCGAAGCGTTTGCTTGATAGAAGCCTTCTCACGAGGGCCTAAAAGCGATAGCCGCCGGATCAGCTTCCGGCATTTTCTCCGCGATATACTTCTTCAAAAAGCTCTTCCGGGGTTGAAATACCGGCGTTGCGCTTCATCGCATCGACCACCATCTGCTTTGCCGCAGCTATTTTGTATCCCAACTGTTCCACAAGAACTTCAAGGACTTGCTGAGACAAATCTTCTACATCGGTAGCTTCGACCTTTTGAGACGGCTGAATCAGCGCAAATTTATCCATCTTGCCTTCAAGTGTCGCGATAATCTTTCGCGCCGTCCTGTCCCCGATGCTCTTTAATCGCTTGAGTTTACTCACATCCCTTGCTTCTATGGCCCTCGCGATGTCTCGAACGGGTATGGTCAGGGCTTTTATCGCTGTCAAGACACCGACCGCCTCTACAGAGATAAAGTACTGAAAAAATTCTTTCTCGACCTCAAGGTTAAAGCCGATCAAGACCGGTTTCGGCTGACGCTCGGTCTGATGATAATAAATATAAAGGGATACGTGATCTCCGACGGATTTTGCCCCGAATGTATCCATGACAAATGCCGGGAGTAAAATTTCATAGCCGATCTGATTGGCCAGAACAAGTATCCGGTCATCTCTCTTTTTTAAAAGTTTTCCTTCAAGGTACCCGATCATTATATCCCGTTCTCTTCTTCTTGTAAGGTGTTTTTTTCAAGTCGTGGCTATTATGGCGGAATAATCCTACAAGGGCAAGTCCCATGGCATCGGAAGCGTGATACGGCCGAATGGGCGCGGTCAGATTTAATAAACCGCGCACGGCCATTTCAAGCTGTGCCTTTGTTGCATTGCCGTTTCCGGTCAATACCTGCTTGGATTCACGAACCGAAATTTCGACAATGGGTATTTCCAATCGGCATCCTGCCAGAAGAACTACGCCCGTGACTTTGCCCAGTGTTATGCCTGCATTTGGAAACTTTTCAATGGAAAACACATCTTCCACGACCATAAGATCCGGTTTTTCATCTTTTAATACCCGAACGAGATTTGAAAAAATATGATTGAGGCGATTCGGTAACGGAAGATTTTTTGAGGTTTGAATACTGCCGAAGGAGAAGCCGTCAACCTTAATGCCGGCTCCCCTGGCAATCCCAACACCTGTTGCGGATAAACCGGGGTCGATACCGATAACTGTTATCATGCCACGCGCTTCCCTGAGACCTTTGCAAAACGCCCCTTTTTGCC
>CAZQAF010000143.1:0-5437 GCA_964591175.1 uncultured Desulfobacteraceae bacterium
ACTTGTCCGCCTTGGAGGATCCTGGTTACGGGGCTGCGGGAAGTTTCATTAAAGGAGGAATATATTCTTTATTTAACCCGTGGTTTTCGATCCCTAACCTCTGATCTCGCATTGTGGCGTTTCACATATTTTAATTGATCTGCCGCTATAAATAATAGTACTAAAAGATATCCTAATTCCTGCATACGAAATTTATAGCCGGTGCTGTGCCGGCCGCTGGAAATTAAATAAGATGAAGCTTCCTACACTGATCATACATTTTTTGCCGTCTCTTGGATTTATTCTCGCCCTGGTCCTTCTTGCGCATATTTTAAAACAAGGAAAATCGCCTGCCAGCACACTGGCGTGGTTAATGGCCATTATCTTTGTTCCTTATATCGGTGTGCCGCTTTATTTGATATTCGGCGGCCGCAAAATGACACATATGACGGCATCGAAACAGATGCTTCCGGTTTTTTCTGCGGAACAGTCGCTCCATAGCGATAAATATCAGCCATTGACCTCGGAAATCTTCCGGGGAGGATTCCCGCTGACTCAGGGTAACAGCGTTGAAATTCTTACCTCGGGAGAACAGGCGTATCGAAAAACGCTGGCGTTGATTCAGAGCGCAACACACACGATTCATACGGCCACGTTTATCCTCGGTAAAGATGTCGTCGGAAAAAAGATCATCGAAAATCTGGCGCATAAAGCCTCCCAGGGCGTCAGCGTATTTCTGCTGCTGGACGCGCTCGGTTGCGCCAAAATCCATCGAAGTTTCCTTTCACCATTGTTGAACGCCGGCGGCCGGGTGGCTTTCTTCATGCCGATGTTGCATCTGCCCTTCCGCGGACGCGCCAACTTGAGAAACCATCGTAAAATATTGCTGGTGGACGGTACGACGGCTATCGTCGGCGGTATGAACCTCGCTCATCATTACATGGGGCCCGACAAAAATGTAGATTACTGGCAGGATCTTTCATTGCATATCGACGGGCCTGCCGCTGCGCAGGTATACGAAATTTTCCGTTCAGACTGGAAATTTGCCGCTCGGGAAGATCTTGACAGCTTCAGTCTTCCGGGCGGAAACAAAGAAAGAACTTCCGGCACGGTGATGCAGTTCATGGCCAGCGGCCCGGATGTGGAGGAAGACGCCTTGCGTGATGCATTGATTGGCGCATTATTCCGGGCAAAGCACCGGGTTTGGATTGTCACCCCTTATTTCGTCCCGGACGATCTGCTGCTGGAAGCGCTATGCATGGCCGCCAGAAGAGGGATTGATCTTCGCCTTATTGTACCCAAAAGATCAAATCATCGTTTGGCGGATCTGGCCCGCGAGGGTTACCTGTCTCGTCTCCAGAAATACGGGGTCAATATACTTCTCTATCGCCCCCGTATGCTGCATGCCAAAGCGTTGCTCATCGACGATGTCGTCGCTGTAACCGGCTCTGCCAACATGGATATGCGCAGTCTGATGCTCAACTATGAAGTGGCTTTGTGCATGTATTCACCGGATATCATTGACCGTTTAGACGCCTGGATGAGGATGCTGATGGCCAAATGCGTTGTCCGGGAACCTCGCCGGAGCTCTTCTCTTGCCATTATCGAGGGGGTGGGGCGTCTTTTTGCCCCGTTATTGTAAATGAGATATGCTCACACAAATATTGTTGCAAGGAACTGGAAAACATTATCGGATTTTTACGTCAATGTTTTCGGCTGCACCGTAAAACCACCCGAGAGAAGGCTATCCGGCGACTGGCTGGATCAGGCTACCGGCTTATCCCACGCCGAATTGGAAGGGGTTCATTTACTGCTGCCCGGACATGGGGAGAGCGGTCCGACTTTAGAAATATTTTCTTACAAACATACATATGAGTGCGAGCCTGTCATGGCCAACTATACCGGCATTACCCATATTGCCTTCGAAGTCGAAGATGTTGAAAAAATATTTCGCGATGCATTAAAACGCGGGGCGACTCGATTAGGTGAGGTTACTGAAAAAACAATTGACGGTATTGGGGTGTTGACGTTCGTTTACTTGAGAGATCCTGAGGGAAATATCATAGAAATACAATCTTGGAAGAAATAATCACACCGGATAATCCGATCCTGATTTTAAAGAGGTACGTTATGACCGATTCGAATCTTCCTCCCTCATTTTTCCGGCAAATCGGAGAAAGACACTATGAACCAACCGAAGCCACCATCGGACCCTGGTCTTCGGATTCGCAGCATGGCGGACCACCTTCGGCATTGATGGCAAGCGCTTTGCAAAGATTTCCATCTCCCGGAAACTTAAAAATCGCCAGAGTGACCATTGAATTTTTTAGTGCAGTGCCGATCAAACCCTGTGAAATCAAAGTCGAGAAGGATCGCGCCGGCAAAAAGATAGAACTTCTTAGAGGTCAATACGTATCAGAAGGAAAAATTGTTTTGCTTGCCCATGCCTGGCGCATAAAATCGCAAGTCGGGATATCCGAACCCGTATCCGATGGGTTTGAAATGCCGCTGCTTCCCGGGCCACAAGTCCAGAAATCTTATCCGGATTCGATACCAAGGGAAGCAACGGCAAGAGCATGCACACCTTGTTCGTAAGACCAAGATAAATAGAGCATGAAACTTGAATCACTTCGCGCATATCTTCTCAAGAAAAAAGGGGCATCCGAAGATTTTCCCTTTGGACCTGAAGTAATGGTTTTTAAAGTCGGCGGCAAAATGTTTGCCATTGTTTTTTTGGAAGATTCCCCTTTGAGTATGAATCTTAAATGCGATCCTGATCTCGCCATGCACTTTCGCGAGTTCTATAAAGCGGTTCAGCCGGGCTATCATATGAACAAAAAGCACTGGAATACCATTTTTTTGGATGGTTCCATACCGGATGATGAAATATTCGCCATGATTAGCGACTCATATGACTTGGTGGTCAAGGGTTTGAAAAAAGCGGAGAAGCTAAGGCTTAAGAAATTAATCGACGATTAAGAATCGCTGCTATCAATTCAATACGGCGTTCAGGTCGTCAAATCCAAACCAGGGCAACCCAATAGGAGGTTAAAAATGCAGGCACGTGCACCCCTTATGATAGAACACCGTTTGATCGAGAGAATGATTGCGATCATCACGGAGATGCTTTCAAAAATCGAGAAAGTACAAAAGGCCGATCCGGTTCTGATCGATACAGCGGTTGACTTTATTCGTACATATGCCGACAAAACACATCACGGAAAAGAGGAAGATATTCTTTTCAGAGATCTTAAAGAAAGGAAGTTGTCCGAAGAAGACCGGCGCTTGATGAACGATTTGATTGAGGAACATATTCTCGGACGAAAATTAACCGAAAGCCTTATAAAAGCGAACGATCGATATCGAAAGGGAGACTCAGGAGCGTTGTCGGAAATCATATCCGGACTCCGGCGGCTGACGGACTTTTATCCGAAACACATCGAAAAGGAAGACAAGGTATTCTTCCCGGCAGCCCGACAATATTTTTCCGAACAGGAAGATCAGGCCATGCTCGATGAATTTTGGGAATTCGATAGAAAAATGATCCATGATAAATATATCTCTGTAGTCGAAACATTGGAAAACGGATGACGGATTTGAAACCGCGGCTTTTAAAGTCGCTGGTGAACTTTTGGGGATTGGTCTCAATAACGAAAAAAAGATTTTTCGCATTTCAATTTTTTTTGACAACGAGTTAAGTTTTTATAAAGGAGGGATACAAAATGCCAGCCATTCGAAAAATCCGGAAAGTCCTCAAGAGCAAGCCCACGATTGAAGGCGCCGGCGTCCACCTGAAAAGAGTGTTTGGATTCAGCGAAGTGCCCGCGTTCGATCCATTCCTGCTTTTAGATGATTTTCGTTCCGATCATCCAGGCCATTATCTGAAAGGTTTCCCCTGGCATCCCCATCGTGGGATCGAAACCATCACCTATGTCTTGAAGGGGGACGTCGAACACGGCGACAGTCTTGGGAACAAAGGAATTATCGGCTCGGGGGATGTACAGTGGATGACGGCCGGGAGCGGAATCATCCACCAGGAAATGCCGAAAGGAGACAGAGACGGTAAAATGTACGGATTTCAGCTCTGGGCCAATCTGCCCGCCCGGCAAAAGATGATGGATCCGCGGTATCGAGATGTCGTCGACGAACATATACCCGAAGTCAAACTTTCCAATGGTACGCGCATCAAGATCATTTCCGGAGAGGTTTCCGGTATTAAAGGCCCGGTACAGGATGTTGTCATCGATCCGGAATATATCGATGTTACGGTTCCGGCACGTTCGGAATTCAGACACGCCACGAAACAGGGCCGTACGGTCTTTGCTTACATTATCGAGGGGCGTGGATATTTCTGCGAGGAAAAAAATCCGTTTACCTATGAAGCCCAGGGCGCAAACTACTTCGACATTCAACGCGATCCATTTGTCGGAAACGAAACGATTGTGCTTTTCGCTGATGGTGACGAAATAACGGTTCTTACCGAGGAGCATTCAGTTAGATTCCTCCTGATTTCCGGTAAGCCCATCAATGAACCTGTTGCGTGGTATGGTCCCATCGTCATGAACACCCAGGACGAATTAAAAATCGCTTTTGAGGAGTTTAACCAAGGGACTTTCATCAAATACAAAGGTTGAATGCATTAAGCGCATGACCGCAATATTCAATATCGAGAGGAAGACGAAACAATGGAAATAGCGCCTGAAGACCTGCCATGGCAATCGGTTTACAAGATCCTTATCGGTTCGGTTGTGCCGCGCCCGATCGGCTGGATTTCGACGGTGAATTCGGCGGGCCGGCCGAACCTGGCCCCTTTTTCTTTCTTCAATGCCGTATGTGCCAATCCGCCTCATGTATTATTTTGTCCCAGCGTTCGCATCGAAGATTGCCAACCCAAAGACTCGCTTCAAAATGTTCGGGCTACCGGCGAGTTTGTCGTGAATATCGTCACGGCGGCGCTGGCTGAGGCCATGAATCTGACCTCTACAGACCTGCCCGATGACGTGAACGAATTCGAGATCGCCGGTCTGGCCGTAAGCCCTTCTTCAGCAGTACGACCGCCGCGTGTGGCTGCGAGCCCCATACATTACGAGTGCAAAGTGGTCCACATCTTGGAACTGGGAGATCAGCCCGGCGCAGGCAACGTGGTTATCGGGAGGGTCGTGCATCTCCATGTGGATGAATCGGTTTTGTTCGGCGGCGACAAAATCGATCTGGCGAAACTCAAACCCATCGGCCGCCTGGGAGGCAATGGATACTGCAGGGTCACGGATCTGTTTAAAATGGTCCGGCCGACATCTCAAATTAAAGCAGAGTAGAAGCCGCCTCAAAAAAGTCTTTTCGTCCGATCCGCCTGAGGCGAACAAGTATCGGCGTTGAGCCCTCGTATCAAGTCCTCGACATACGTGAGTATGCGTGTCGAAGATCCCGTTAACAAACGGGGCGGGTTGATCCTCGGCCT
>CAZQAF010000144.1:0-5399 GCA_964591175.1 uncultured Desulfobacteraceae bacterium
AACTGCACCAGTTGCACAAAAAACTCACGATCTTCGGTTCCCAATCTGTCATAGTAACTTCTCCTGATTCGGGTCAAAGGGACATCGGCCATGGATCTTATGATTATCAACCCATCACTTATTCCCTGTTTCCTCTTTTCTATTTCCTATTTTTTTCATCCCGCAACATCCAGCGCAAAAATCTGTGCAAAGATCTGATCATTGTCGAATCCCTTGAGACGGATCGCGCCGGACCGGCAGGATGCCACGCAGAGACCGCATCCCTTGCACAGCACCGGATTGATCTCGGCCTTACCCGCAAAGGGCACATCTTCTTCTTTATACGAAGGGGCGTTATACGGACAAATGGAAACGCAGATACCGCAGGAGGTACAATTCATGGGATTGGTCATGGCCACCGTTCCGCTCATGAATATATTTTCCCGTGACAACAACGTTACGGCACGGGATGCTGCCGCCTGTCCCTGGGCAATGGATTCATCCATCGGCTTTGGATAATGAGCCATTCCGCAAAGAAATACCCCGTCCGTCGCAAATTCCGAAGGACCCAGTTTGGCATGGCGTTCCACAAAAAAACCGTCATCATTCAGCGGAACCTTGAAAAAAGCAGCCAGTGTTTCATCCCTGTTCGGTAAAATGGCGGATGCAAGGATCAACAAATCGGAATCAATCGCCAAGGGCCTGCCGAGAATATGATCGGCGACCCTGACCTGTAACTTGCCGCCTTCCAAACTCACCTCGGGTTTGTTTTCCGGAACGTATCGGATAAAGATAACACCCGCTTCCCTTGCCTTTTTATAGAGAAGTTCTCGCTGACCATATGTTCGGATATCCCTGTAGAGAATGAACACATTCATGTCGGGATTCAGTTCTTTTAATTCAAGCGCGTTTTTAACGGAGTGGGTACAGCATACCCTGGAACAATAAGGTCGTTCCGGTTCCCTGGAACCGACGCATTGTATAAACACAACAGAGTTCAACGTTTTAAGGGTTGGATCCTTTTTGATAAATTTTCGGTCCAGCTCCAAACTGGTGAGAATCCGGGGATCTTTGCCATATCCGTATTCCGTAGGGTTTAAGGAAGATGCACCCGTCGCCAGGATAGCGACACCATGATCTATAATCCACCGGTCTCTTCGAGTATTAAGGCGTGATCTGAAATTCCCGACAAAGCCTTCCATATTCGTCATCGTCGTGTTCAGATGAACATGAACGTTATCATCCTTTTCAATATCGGCAATCAGCTCTCCCAGCTTTTCCTGAACATCTTCACCCTCATTGGTTCGATAAATATTCAGCGCCTGCCCACCCAGTTTCTCACTCTTCTCAATAACGTGGGTCTCATAACCTTGGCGGGCCAGACTCCTGGCCGCCGCCATGCCGGATATTCCGCCACCCACAACCATCGCCGTCTGATTGACTTCCAGTTTGACCTCTTTCAACGGCTCCAAAAGCGAAACCTTTGATACAGCCATTTGTAGAAGGTCTTTGGCTTTCTTCGTCGCAAGATCAGGATTGTTTTTATGAACCCAGGAATCTTGATTTCGGATATTGCACATTTCAAAGAGATATTTATTCAGGCCCGCATTGATCAGGGTTTCCTGAAACAGCGGTTCGTGGGTTTTGGGTGTGCACGCCGCCACCACGACCCGGTTTAAATTTTTCTCTTTGATGATCCGGCTGATGGTTTCCTGGGTGTCCTGCGAACAGGAAAAAAGATTGTCCGTTGCAAATTCAACATAAGGAAGGGTGGCGGCATACGTTGCAACAGACGGTACATCGATCACGCCGGCAATATTGATTCCGCAGCGGCAGACAAATATCCCGATCCTGGGCCGCTCATTAACCACATCGATTTCCGGAATAGCTTCCTTTGATCTGGCAAGAGTGTTTCGTGCCGGCGCCAATATTTCTCCGGCTGCTGCGGCTGCCGCACTGGAATCCACCACCGACTGGGGAATGTCTTTGGGTCCTTGAAACGCACCGCAAACAAAGATACCTTCCCTTGACGTTGCAACCGGTCCAAACGTATCTGTTTTGCAAAAATTTCCCTCGGTGAGTTCGATTCCAAGCGTTTCGGCCAGATCGGCAATTTCCGGAGAGATCTCCATTCCCACGGAAAGAACGATCATATCGAATATCTCTGTTTTAAGATCACCGCTCTCGGTGACATACCGCACTTCCAGGTCATCGGTCCCCATAACCGGATCTATGGTATGGACGCGGCTTCTGATAAAACGCACCCCATGCTTATCCCTGGCATCGTTGTAATATTTCTCGAAATCTTTCCCCGGCGTGCGCATATCCATAAAAAAAATCGCACAATCCAAATCATCATTTGCATGCTCTTTGGCGATGACAGCCTCTTTCACGGCATACATACAACATACCGAGGAACAATAGGCATTGTCGCAGCGGTTAAGATCCCTGGAGCCGATGCACTGAAACCAGGCAATCTTTTTGGGTTCTTTTTTGTCCGATATTCGAACAAGATGCCCCATAAAAGGGCCTGTGGCCGAAAGGATTCGCTCAAATTCCGTAGAAGTTATGATATTTGGATGTTTTGCATAATTGTAGCTGGCAAACTTCGAAGGATCAAACGGCGTAAAACCCGGGGATAAAACTACTGAACCCACATTAAGGGTTGTTGTTTCTTTTCGCTGTGCATGGGTCTCGAGGGTCACGGCTTTGGCATCACATACACTCACACATTGGAAGCACTCACAGCAACTCCCGCAGTCCAGGCATCGGTCAGCCTCTTGGCGGGCTGATTTTTCTTCAACCGGAAGGTTAACTTCTTCAAATCCTGAAAGTCTTTTCTCCGGCGGCAATGTCGGAATTTCCAACCGTGACCGGACCGGCTCGTCTTTTGAAGGCACTGTCCAATTTGTACCCATGGGCGGCGCTTCATGCCATTTTGAAGGCAGTTCCTCTCCCTGTAAATATTGTCCGATATACTTGGCAACTCTCTGACCGGCCTCAACCGCTTCAATAACCGTGGCCGGACCGGAAATGACATCACCTCCCGCGAAGATTTCAGGGATGTTCGTTTGAAGGGTTTCAGGATTAACTTCCAAAAGGCCCCATTTGGACACGTTTAAGTCTTTCTCGTTGATAAGGTCGCCATAATCCGGCTCCTGACCGATGGCGGGAATGATATGATCGGCCTCAATAAAAAATTCCGAACCTTCAATGGGTATGGGCTTCCGTCTGCCCGTTGTGTCCATTTCAGACAACCGGGTCCGGATGCATTCGATACCGGTCACACGGTCGTTTTCACTGGAAATACCCGAAGGTGCCGTCAGAAAATGAATTTTTACCCCCTCTTTTTCAGTTTCTTCGACTTCCTCGGGTTCGGCGAGCATTTCAGTCCGGCTGCGGCGGTAGAGGATATGGGCTTCACCGGCACCCATCCGGAGCGCTACCCGGGCCGCATCCAGTGCGGAATGGCCGCCGCCGATGACGACAACTTTTCCATCCAGCTTCTTTAGATTCCCCAGATGAACCTCCCGTAAAAAGGTGGTGACATCCGAAACCCCGTGGAGCGTTTCCTCACCGGGGATTCTAAGTTTCAACCCTTTCCAGGCGCCAATGGCCAAAAATATGGCGTCCGCGCCATGTTCCCGAAGCGCTTCAAGGGTCAAGTCTTTGCCGATGGTAATATTCGTATGTATCTCGATCCCGTATCGTTTCAGATTTTCAATTTCTGCGTCCAGAACCGACCGCGGCAGCCGATGTTCGGGTATGCCGTATCGCATCATTCCGCCGGCTTCAGGCATGGACTCGTATACACCGACCTGGTACCCGTCCATTGCCAGAAAATAGGCGGCGGTGAGCCCGGCAGGACCCGATCCGATAATGGCCACTTTTTCGCTTCTGGGGGTAATATCCGGCACAGGAAGCTCACGCAGATCCACATGATCCGCAGCAACTCGTTTAAGTTCCCGTATGGAAATCGCCTCGTCCAATTCAAGCCGGCGACAGCTTTTTTCACAACGATGCGGGCAAATACGGCCGAGTATCCCCGGAAACGGCAGATCCTCCATGATGATCTTAACGGCTTCCCGATACTTTCCCATCTTGACCATGGCCACATATCCCTGGACATTTAAATTCGCCGGACACGCCACCCTGCACGGAGCCGTATCCAGCTTCTCTATGGCAAAACTGCCGGGGATTGCCTGGGCATACGGTTTGTAGGTGGCCTTGCGATTCGTAAGCCCCATGTCATATTTGCTGGGCATGGTGACAGGACATACTTTTGTGCAATCCCCACAGGCAGTACATTTGTCCGAATCAATATAACGGGGAGTTTTGTTGAGGGTGACATAAAAATCCCCTTTCTCTCCTTCAATACTTTCAACATTGGAGCCGGTATGAAGCTCGATATTGATATGCCGGCCGACCTCGACCAGTTTCGGTGAAATAATTCACATGGCGCAATCATTGGTGGGAAAGGTCTTGTCCAACTGTGCCATGGCGCCGCCGATTGAGGGCTCCTTTTCCACAAGATATACATAGTACCCGGAATCGGCCAGATCCAGCGCAGCTTGCATCCCTGCAATCCCGCCACCGACAACCATTGCCGATCCGATAACATCTTTGGACATGGTTTAATTCTCCTTTTAAAAATTACAACTATCGTAACCCGGTCGCTTTTAAAAACATGACCGCTTCAGGAATCATGATATTTTGCTGAACCGCTTTTGTTCTGTCTATGATTTTAAAATGATAGAATCGCTAAAAACGGGGTTTGAAGCGTGGAAAGTGGTCATATCTTCCAGATGGCTTCTAAGAAGTCTATCTATAAATTTCAAGAAATTGAGCATTTCTGACTTGCAGCCTCTTTTTGGCAATTTTGGCAATTCTTTTCATTAACAAGTAACCCATTTCACAGTCTTTATGAAATAGTTTCCGTAAATCTTCAACACGCCATTTGAGTAAATTTATATCACTTAGTGCTTTGGCATGGGAAATGTACCGTCTATTTTCTGTGTCGACTAAAGCGGAAAACCCGAAAGCATAACCCCGGGTGATCGTACTGATCATCACCAAAGTGCTCGTATTTTTTTGAAGCTCGAGCCCCACCTTTCCATTAAGGACGGCATAAAGATATTCAGCGTAATCACCTTCCTTGAAAATGTATTCCCCTGAACTGTATGTTGTCTTTTTTGTAACCTTTAACGTTTTCTCCAACATAGAGCTATTCAAATCGCTCAACATAATGATCGATTTCAAGTCTTCCATCTCGAGCATTTTTATTTCCTCGTTTTTCCGGATGCTTTTAGTATCTATGCACGGTGGCGCTTTTCACTTGCGTTTACGCTGCCGTTCCGATCATTATTTTTCCAGTGTCATTTGGATATAATGGCAGGGGCATTCCTTGGAGCACAGGCCGC
>CAZQAF010000145.1:0-4828 GCA_964591175.1 uncultured Desulfobacteraceae bacterium
CCGCTTTTCCATTATCTTGAAAAGTCTGTTTACAGTACCGAAATTTCAAGGTAACAAATCGTCATTGTCATGGGAGACATTCGTGCGGAACGTGCATAAAATGCACAAAAACTACGAATGCCGTGACAGTCGTTGGATTTGACTTTTTAGTATGATTTTGATGAAATCAAATAAAAAGATTAAACGTAATATCGAGATCATTGGGACAACGATGAAATATCGACATTTCAAAGGAGAAGCTTGGAAATGAGTAAAGTTGCATTTGTAAAAACAGAAGATCGAATGAACGGCGTAAAATCTTCTATAGCGACGCTGGGGCTCAATCCTGTAAAAAATAAAGCGGTTTTTATTCAACCAAACTTCAATACAGCAGATCCGGCCCCGGGTTCAACGCACAATGACACCTTGATGGCACTTGTGGATGAAATCTGGAACATGGGGGCAAAATCCATCAGTCTGGGCGAAAGAAGCTATCCACTGACGCGGGATGTTATGGTTGAAAAGGGGATTGTTCCGCTTTTAAAACAATCGGCTGAATAAGGAAAACGCGGGCATGCAATGGAATAAAGTTATAAAAGAAATGTTTTTCCTTTTGGGAATATCCATAATTTCTGCACTCGCAGTAAATTTTTTTTCTCCTTCAGGCATCGCCCTTGTCGGTAAGTGGGATGAATCACTCGGCGGAAAAGCGACAAAAACCAAAGGCTATGTTTTTAGCGGTGAATTGGAAATTAAAGATGTCAGGATCGCAAAACAAATTTATGACAGTGGTAAAGCAGTATTTGTCGATGCCCGTTCGCATGAAGATTTTGAAAGGGGTCATATAAAGGGTGCAGAATCGCTGCCTCTCGGTCAATTTGATGACCTCATCGGGGCATTTAGAAAAAAATATCCAACCGATACTTTCATCGTTACGTATTGTTCAGGAAGAACCTGTAACGACAGTCACAGGCTGGAACAACTTCTATTTGACCATGGCTATGTAAATGTCAGCATTTTTATCGACGGTTATCAAGGCTGGAAAGCCGAGGGTTTCCCAATTGAATAAAAATATAAGAAATCTTTTCAATAACGGTTGGCTAGAAATCGCATTGCGCTGGATTCTCGGCGTAACCTTTATCTATGCCAGCTATTATAAAATAATGTCTCCAATGGATTTTGCTAAAATTATTTATGGATACAACCTTTTCCCGGCGTTTTTAATAAACCTGATCGCTGTAATTGTTCCCTTCATAGAGCTGATCTCAGGCCTATCCCTGCTACTCGGGATCTTTCCCCGCTCTGCAGCTTTGATCATAAACGGATTGCTGCTGGCCTTTATCCTTATTTTGACGATCAATATCATAAGGGGGCACGAATTCGACTGTGGATGTTTTTCGGCAAGCAAAACAGGATCTCCTGTAATGATGGTCGCAAGGGATGTTATATATTTAATGATGGGACTACAGGTCTTTTTGTTTCATGGGATCAGAAAGGGATGCCTTCTCCGTTCGGATAAAAGGATTTGAACCTGCCATAACCTCAAAAGCCGTCCGGCTTCACCCCTTGTTCGCCGGATTCTGCTTTCTGATCAAATCGCGGAAAAGACGTATAGCACCGGACTGGTTCCAGTCCAGCGGGCCGATGATTTTTTTGACGAGCATTCCATTTTTGTCGATGATAAAGCTCTCCGGGACCCCGGTGGTCCCATAACTCATTCTGATAGTTCCGCCAGAATCGATCAACGCAGGGAAGGTGAGTTTGTATTTTTTCATAAATGGCGCCACAACCATCTCTCCCATAGAATCGATACTGACCGCCAGAATTTCAAAATCTTCACCTTGGAGTTTTTGGTAAAGCTTTTCCATTGATGGCATTTCATCGACACAGCTTGGACACCAGGTGGCCCAGATGTTAACGAGAACGACTTTGCCTCTGTAGTCAGACAGGCGGACCATTTTTTCATCGAGGCCGGGAAATCTGAAATCAGGCGCAGGCCGCCCGATCTCGATCGGTGCTTGCTGCCCGGAACCGTCGTATGACCGGTTTCCATGCAGGAACCAAAGAACCAGCAGTCCTGCGATCGACAAAAAGACGAGAATAACAGAGCGATAGTCAATTCGTTTTTCTTGCATATCCATTATCGTAATCGAAACGTGGTGATACAGGTATTGCTGTCATTAAAAGTTGTTATGATGCCTTTGGCTGTTCGATTCAGACCTTGAACTCTCAGTCCGATTCTGCGGTTTCTTGGAAGCCAGAGTTCGAAAAAACCGTTTCGCAAAGTGGCAATAGTGCCATCGACCAAGATATTTCCATCCTGGTCAACCGCTTTTACATAAAACTTTTTTTCGGGTAATTCCGCCTGACAGGAGGACATGTAATGAATGGCTCACGTGTGCGTGGTATTTATATAGGGCGCTACAGCGACCAACATTTTATCTTCCGGAAGCGGAATCTTTATGACTTTGTCATCAGGGAACTTAAATACTACGTCTCGCGGGGTAACGAAGCTCGTGATCTCCTTTTTGGTCCAATTCCATTCGTTGGCAATCGCTATCGCTTGAACGGCATCGACATTATTCAATTTCGCTTTATCCGATTTCCCGTCGCCCTGGCCGGAGCACGCCGGAAACAGCCAAATTATTCCTAAAAATAGAATAAGTGACACTATTATTGATTTCATTTGACGCCTCCTTCACTTCATTTAATTTTACAACTGCCGTGAATTTCATCCCCAAAGCATATAATGTTCGCGTTACAATCTGCAATTTTGTTCAATTTTAACTATGCTATACCATATAAAAGCGGTATAATGCAGTCTAAATTCTTGCTTCTTGTCTGAATCTTTTTTAAAATATTGATTTTATTATGATATTAATTAGAACTTCCGTGACGCTCTTCATTTTTAAGGTTCAATGTTTTTGTCTCTCGCCCCAGTACCCTCTGGCGGTTTGTCCCGGTAGTTTCACGGTGAGCGACGGGGTAAACAGCGCTTGCATCGTACTGGGGTGAGGGGCAAATTAGGTGATTATGAAAGATGCAAATCGTGTAAAAATATCGCCCGGACTTCATGTTCGGATCGTGTTGAAAAAAGACCAGCGATCCGGAAAATTGACGGAAGGTATCGTGAAAGATATCCTGACCAAATCGCCGACGCACCCTCATGGCATTAAAGTCCGTTTGGAAAGCGGCGAGGTTGGGCGGGTAAAGGAGATATTGGGCTGAAGAAGACTTTAAAGCAACACGCCCTCTCTTGTCCCCTGTGCACTCTGCCTGTCGTAACATAGTGGAGATCCCGCTATCGGGGCCCCGCAGGGGCATTGCATCGTACTGGGGCGAGAGGCAAAAGGCCTGGATTAGGAGGCTTGAAAAATGGCGATAAAAACATGGAATTTTATCATGGAGAATCGAGAAATAGGAGGAATTGGTTTTATATCAGGCCACTGGCCTCTCGATAAAGACAAGCCTACACTGGTCTTCATTCCCGGAGCATCTTTAACGAGTATTTTTTGGGCGCCTCAAATACATTACCTTAGAGAAGTTGCAAATACGGTTGCAGTTGATCTTCCGGGCCATGGTGCAAGTCAGGGGCCTGGCAAAGAAAGTATTTCAGATTATGCCCAGGCTGTTTTAGATTTTATCGATCTGATAAAAGCGCCTCGACCTATTCCTTGCGGGTTGAGCATGGGAGGTGCCATTACGCTGCAGCTTCTCATCCAAAACGGAGATCATTTTCCTGCGGGTATTCTCATAAATACCGGTGCAAGGCTTAAAGTGATGCCCATGATCTTTGAAACTATCCAAAAAAACTATGACGATTTCGTTGAAATACTTTGTGTTTCCGCCATTTCAACCAAAAGCGATACCGAAAAACATCGGGCGGTGATCGAAGCATGTTCAAATTGCCGCCCCGATGTTGTTTTGGGTGACTTTAAAGCATGCGATAGTTTCGATGTGATTAACACGCTCGGCTTAATCCAGGTTCCGGTTTTAGTGCTCACGGCAAGCGATGATAATGTAACACCTGTTAAGTACGGAATCTTTTTAGAAAAGAATATAAAAAACGCTAAGCTGGTAAATATCGAAGATGCGGGACATCTTTCCCCCATCGAAAAACCACACGAAGTGAATCGATCGATTCAGGATTTTTTGAGCCGGATTTCATTTGTTTAAAACACGGGCGTTCGTACAGAAAGACAAATATGGTGAAAGAGGATTTATGATGCAAAGAGTCTATGTCGGCCAGACCAATCAGGTAAAGGTCATCTGCCCCAAATGCGGATTAGAAAAAAACATAAATGTTTTCAAATTCAAGGGCACGCATAAGAGATTGAAGGCTAAGTGTAAATGTGGAGAAGTTTTTCGTATAGCCTTGAACTTTCGAAAACATTTTCGCAAGAAAGTTATGCTTTCCGGTGAATACTTTATTCAGGATAAAAATGTAAGGGATGATATTTTCATCAAAGACATCTCGATGACCGGTATCAATTTTATAACTTTTAAGGAACATGATTTTTCCATAGATGATACAGTTGAATTGAAACTGGCTTTAGACGACGAAACGGAACCTGAGATTCACGCATCCATCAAGATAAAATGGATCAGCGACCGCAATGTCGGCGCACAGTTCAACAATCCAAAATCACTTGAAAAAGATTTGAGATTTATTTTGTCTAAAGAGGATGAGTCTACATAAAAAATGTAAAAGGGGAGGTAATATGTTAAAAAAAACATTATTTGTCGTGTTGAGTACCCTGATTCTTTCAGGTGTCTGTTTCGCCCAGGCAGACCCTGCCAAAGCGCAAAAAATGGAAAATACAACTCCGGCGGCAACCCAGGAACAGCC
>CAZQAF010000146.1:0-4659 GCA_964591175.1 uncultured Desulfobacteraceae bacterium
TTCGGGATGCCCGGAGTGGACTACAGCCGGGATGTTGCACCGAATATATTTTAGAAGTGATTTCAAAACCCCCTCTCGGGCTCAATCTAGGTGTTGGACTGAGACGTCCAATCCTCGAAATATTCCCGATATTCCTTCGGTTGGCCGTTTCAGTCCGCCTTGACCTTGAGCCCGATTGAAGGTTTTGAAACCACTTCAAGACAGATTCGATAAAATGGATCAACTTGAAAATGCATCTGCGGATGTTTAATTTATAATCAGTACGGCTGAAAAATAAAAATCCACCTTGAATGGTACGGAAATAAGGAGGACGGAAAAAACCGTTAACAAAGGCAGGTGTAACATGACAAATTCAGTATCCATAAAAGCGCGTGATTGCTGCTTGAACGAAAAAAAGCGTTTGATGAAGACCCTTGACAAGTGCGACATGCGGTCCAACAGCGTGAAAAAAAGACATCGATGTTACCAAAGTGCCGCACGGGAAAGCGGCCGGCGTTCGCGGCAGTGTATTATCGCATAAGCCTTGTTTTGAAGATGTATATACCGGGATTAGATGCTACCGTGGGTAATATTCGATAACCAGCGGTATAGCGCAGGATATGGGGACTTCTTCGCGTTCGGAGAAATAAAGCAGCTTGGCAGACCAACTGTCTATGGAGCGTTTGATATACGCCGGCGGCTTTTCGGTTTGATCGACATGACATCGTTTGGCTTCAGGTGCATCGAGGGGGTATTGACCCAGTGGCGTTGACTATGACGTGTCGATGATTCACATAATGGATAAAGCTTGACGAAAATCGCCGGCGCCAATATACTGATCAATAGATGGTCAGCCAAAAAACCTGCTATCGTTCAATCACCATCAGTTTGAACACATACAACATTTCCATCCAGACAATATGAATTCTGCGAGATGCATATCAGCTATTCTTTTTCAAGATGTGCCCTCAGCGAGATTGAAAAAGCATCTTGTTTAGTCTTTGAAATACCCCTCAAAAGGAGAGAGAAATGCCTAGAAAAAAGATTAATATTCCCTGTAAAATGGAATTTCTTTCCGTATTGGATGAAAAAGGGAAACTGGATAAAAACCTTGAACCGGATATCCCCGAAGATCTTCTTTTAAAACTCTATCGGGCGATGCTGCTGGGTCGAAGGTTCGATGAACGGATGTTGAGCCTTCAACGTCAGGGACGTATCGGGACATTCGCGCCGACGAGCGGCCAGGAGGCGTCACAAGTGGGTTCGGTCGCAGCGTTGCGTTCTTCGGATTGGATGGTGCCTTCGTTCAGAGAGGCCGCAGCCCAGATCTGGCGCGGGGCACCCATGGAAAACATAATCCTTTATTTTGGCGGATATAACGAAGGCGGGCGGATCGAAGACACTAGCAAGGATCTTCCCATATCTGTTCCGGTCGCCTCTCAGATCCTTCATGCCGTAGGGCTGGGGTGGGCCGTCAATTACAGGAAAACAGATGAGGTCGTTATGGTCTTTTTCGGCGACGGTGCAACCTCCGAGGGCGATTTTCACGAAGGTATGAATTTTGCGGGTGTCTACCAGACACCGGTAATTTTTTTGTGCCAGAATAATCAATGGGCGATCTCAGTACCCCTTTCCAGACAAACCCATTCAGAAACGCTGGCACAAAAAGCGCTGGGCTACGGCATACCGGGTATCCAGGTAGACGGTAACGACATCCTTGCCGTGTATGCTGCTGCCAAGGAAGCCGTAGAAAGGGCCCGGTCCGGCGGCGGTCCGACCATGATCGAGTGTGTGACCTATCGGGTAACCATGCATACGACGGCGGACGACCCAAAGCGTTATCGAACGGAGGATGAAGTGGAAGGTTGGAAGAAAAAAGATCCCCTGGTTCGATTCGAAAAATATCTGATGGATAAGAAGGTGGCGACAAAAGATAAATTTCAAGCAATAGAGACCGAAGTCAAAGAAGAAATCCAGGCGGCCGTTGACAGGGCTGAAGAACAGATGAAAAAACTCGATGATCCGTTGCAGATGTTCGAACATGCCTACGCTGAACTGCCTTCTTCCCTGAAGGAACAACGGGCGGAACTCGCAGAAGAATTAAAAGGCATGCACAAGGAGAAGTAACATGGCTAAAATGACAATGGTTCAGGCGCTCAATATGGCGTTGCGCCAGGAAATGGAAAAGGATGACAGGGTTGTTGTGTTGGGTGAGGATGTCGGTGTGGATGGCGGTGTCTTCCGGATCACCGACGGACTCATCGATCAGTTCGGAGATAAAAGATCCCTTGACACACCTTTGGCGGAATCGGCCATTGTGGGGATGTCCATCGGTATGGCCATCTACGGGCTTCGGCCCGTGTGCGAGATCCAATTTTCCGGATTTTCCTATCATAATTTTCACCAAATCGAAAATCATGCCTCTCGATACCGCTGGCGTTCCCAGGGGCGGTATCACGTTCCCATGGTACTCAGGGCGCCTTACAGCGGCGGCGTCAGGGCCCTCGAACACCATTCGGAAAGCCGCGAGATCTATTATGCCCACATGCCCGGTATTAAAATGGTCATTCCATCTGGTCCCCGCAATGCCCGGTCGTTGCTGATCAGCGCCATCCGGGACCCGGATCCGGTGATTTTCTTCGAATCCAAGGCCCTTTACCGTGCGTTCCGGGAGGAGGTCCCCGAAGATGAAGAGACTCTGCCCATCGGAAAATCTCAAATCGTCCGGCAGGGCAGCGATCTCACCATGATATCGTACGGCGCCATGATGCGCCCGACACTCGAAGCCGCATCCGAACTCGAAAAAAATGACGGCGTTCAAGCCGAAGTGATCGATTTGCTGACCATTTCACCGCTGGACGATGAAACCTTTGTCCGGTCCGTGAAGAAAACCGGCCGGGCCATTGTCGTCCATGAGGCGCCGCGTAGCTTCGGGCCCGGGGCGGAGATAGCGGCGCGCCTGGTTGAAAAGGCGTTCTTCTACCTGGAAGCTCCCATAGCACGGGTCACCGGCTTCGATATCATCATACCTTTGTTCAGCCGAGAAAAAAGTTATATTCCGAGTGTCCAGCGCATCCTGCGCGAGGCGAAAAAGATATTAAATACTGGTTAAGATGGTTTAGATCGTTTAGATGGTTAGGATGGTTGGATTGGCAGCGGGCATAGAGCCTGTAGCCCAATAACATAAATACAACCAATAGAACCAATTAAACCAATCAAACGATATTAACGATCATAACGAACAAAACGTTCTAAACGCTCAAATCGTTCCAAACGATCTAAACGAACGAAACGATCTAAACCAACAGACAAGGAGGCAACACCTATGGCCCAATCTTTCAAACTGCCGGATTTGGGAGAAGGAATTCACGAAGGAGAAGTGATAGCAGTGCTGGTATCGGTGGGCGATGAGATCAAGGAGGGAGATCTTATCATTGAAGTGGAAACGGACAAAGCAGCAGTGGAGATTCCATCGCCTTTTACGGGCAAGGTTACAGAAATAAACGTCAAGCCGGATGATGTGGTCACGGTAGGTCAGGTGCTGATGACCTTCGGTGACGGCGAAGCGGTTGAACCGGCCCCGGCGGAAAAACCCGTCGAACCGAAAACCGAAAGCGCCGATCAACCACCTGCCGTAGGAAAAGAAGAGCCTGTGCCGGCTTCGCCGGCCACACGGCGCCTGGCTCGGGAACTTGGGGTAGATCTCCGGCAGGTTCAGCCCACCGGTCCGGGCGGCAGGGTAACCGGTCAGGATGTACGGTCTTTTGCCGATAAGGCCGGGGAACCGGAAAAAAAGCCGGAGACCGCGGAAAAGCCGGCCAAGGCGGCCCCGTCCGTTCCCATCGAAACGCCGGAATTACCCGACTTTGCCAAATGGGGTCCTGTAAAAACCATTCCTTTGCGATCCATCCGCAGGACCACGGCCAGGCAGATGGGTTTGGCCTGGTCTCAAATCCCCCATGCGGTCAGCCAGGACATGGCCGACATCACCAAACTGGAGTCTTTCCGCAAAAAGCATAAAGGGGACATCGAAGGTAAAGGCGGCAAACTGACTTTGATCGTTTTTGTGTTAAAGGCGGTGGTCACCGCGCTGAAAACGTTTCCGTATTTTAATGCCACTTTGGATAAGGCCGCCGGAGAGATTATCCTTAAAAACTATTATCATTTGGGGGTGGCGGTGGATACGGAACACGGATTGATGGTCCCGGTCATTCGTGACGTAGATCGCAAAAGTATCGAAGAAATATCCCTGGAACTCAGGGAACTGGTTCAAAAAGCCCGCGACCGAAAGGTCTCCCTTGAAGAGATGCAAGGCGGAACGTTTACTATTACGAACGCCGGCGCCCTTGGCGGCGGTCAGTTTGTCCCGATTATTAATTACCCCCAGGTGGCCATTCTGGGGATGGGCGCAGCCGGCTGGCAGCCGGTTGTCGTCGAAAACGAAAAAAAAGAACCTGAAATCGTGCCTCGGCTGATGATGCCGATGGTGGTGTGCATCGATCACCGGGTGCTGGACGGATCCGATGCCATTCGATTTCTGAAGACGGTCGTCAACGCCCTCGAAGACCCTGAAGAGTTGTTGATGACAATGATCTGACGTTTGAAGTAAAGTGAACTAAAGTGATCTAAAGTGAACTAAAGTGAACTAAAGTGATTTAAAGTTTTGAGGATAGAATAAAA
>CAZQAF010000147.1:0-4659 GCA_964591175.1 uncultured Desulfobacteraceae bacterium
CCCCGCCGAAGCGGGATCTCCGCTTCGCTCCGACAAGCTTGCAGGGTATTCTGGCGAGGGCGAATAAAAATCAGATAAAATTGTATTGACAACTTTACCAATATATGTTTAATTCAATGTTAAAAACCTATGAGGGATATGGTTCATTATGTTGAATTCAAGGTCTCCAATTCCATTATATCATCAACTCGCGGATATCCTCCTGGAAAAGATACGGTCCGGAGCGTATTCGCCCGGCGACAGAATTCCATCGGAGAACGAACTTGCCGCCCGCTTCGGCGTCGGAAGGCCGACGGTTCGACAGGCGACGGATATGCTGATCAGGAAACATTTTCTGGTTCGCAAACGGGGTTCAGGGACTTTTGTCTGTGAGACACACAAAGAAGTGGACCTTTTTTCACTGGCCGGAACAACATCGGCGTTTAATAAAAAAGGGATTGAGGTGACCACGCGTATTCTTCAAAAAATCAGGCTGAAACGCATCAAATCCGACCCGAAGAACCCCTTTTCAAACCAGAAAGCCTATTTTTTTTCCAGGCTCAGCCGGGTTGAGAAGTCGCCGGTTGTTATTGAAGACATATATCTGCACCAGGGTTTGTTTAAGGGGATAGATGCCGTTGATTTGTCGGGAAGATCGCTTTCTCAAATTGTCGACGAACACTATTACATGAAACCCGACAGCGGGAGACAGACCTTTCAAATCGGATATTTATCCGGGGAAAAAAAGAATATCCTTGAAGTAAATTCGAAAACTCCCATTCTCATCGTTCAACGATATTTACATTTTGGACAAGCAGATAACGCTATTTATTCAGCGCTTTATTGCAGAACCGAGCAATTCGTTTTTTCACAGGAACTCGTCGTCTGAAAGCCGGGGGACGATGGACGGCCGCTTCGCTCGGACGATGGACGACGGACGACAGAAAATCAGAGGTCCCGTCTTCGAGCTTCGGGCTCCGCTCTCCGAGCTCCGACCCGACAAGTCGCCGGGCAAGCGGAGATCGGAGGTCAGCCCCGCCGCTGGGTGCCAAAGCACCCCGTTTGATCAAAAAAGAAACTTCGGTGAACCTAGTTTCATACGAGAAGTCGGGAGTCAGTAAAAACAAAAACGTGGGAAGGTGAGAAGATAAGAAGGTTAGAAAGATAGGGGTTTGAAATCAAAAGTCGAGAAACAATCTAACCTTCTGATCTTCTTAACTTCTTTAAAAAAAACGGGGTATCACACATGAAAAACAGAGGCTATTATGATGGTTTCGGAGGGGCTTTTCTTCCTGAAATTCTTGTTGCCACCTTTGATGAACTTGAGAAAACGTTTCAAAATGCGAAAAACGACCCGGGATTTTGGCAGGAATTTGTCGATATCATGTCCACGTATTCGTGCCGTCCCACGCCGCTGACGTTTGCTGAAAACCTTACGAAACATTTTGGCGGAGCCCGTATTTATATCAAACGGGAAGACCTCAATCACACCGGTGCTCACAAGGCCAATAACGTGATGGGACAAGGACTTTTGGTCAAACGAATGGGGAAAAAACGGGTCATCGCCGAAACCGGAGCCGGTCAACACGGGGTGGCGACCGCAACCATGGCGGCAAAATTCGGGTTCAAATGCACCATTTACATGGGAGAGGTGGATGTTCGGCGACAGCGTCCGAATGTATTCTGGATGGAACGATTGGGTGCCGAAGTGGTCACCGTTCAGGAAGGGACACGGATCTTAAAGGATGCCATCAATGAATCGTTCCGTGATTGGGTAACGAATATGGACACCACTCATTATGTGCTGGGCACGGCATGCGGTCCCCACCCGTTCCCGGAAATGGTTTCTTTTTTTCAATCGATCATCGGGAAAGAAGCCCGTGCGCAGGTTCTTGAAAGAGAGAAGAAACTCCCTGCACGAATTTACGCCTGTGTCGGCGGAGGGTCTAATGCACTCGGCATATTTCAGTCTTTTTTGAATGATCCGGTTGAACTGGTGGGGGTGGAAGCCGGTGGGAAAGGGTTGGAGACCGGTCTGCATGCTTCTCGATTATCATCAAAGGATGCAAGCATCGGCGTTGCTCAAGGGTATAAAACCTATTTTATCCAAAACGGCGACGGGCAGATGAAAGAAACGCACAGCGTTGCAGCCGGACTTGATTATATCGGCGTTTCGCCGATTTTGGCGAATTTTAAGGAAACAGGGCGGATACGGTTTGAATCGGCAACAGACAAGGAAGTGATCGAAGCGCTCGCTCTCACTCTAAAAAAAGAAGGTGTGATTCCCGCCCTTGAATCGGCGCATGCTTTTGCGCAGGCATTTAAGGAGGTCCCCGGCATGTCCGAGGAGGATATTGTTTTGATCAACCAATCAGGTCGTGGAGACAAGGATATTTTTACGGTTGCCGACGCATTCGACGATCCAAAATGGAAGGAATTTATTAGACATAAAGCGGAGGAATATCATGCTTGAAACATATCTGAAACAAAAGCTCAAAACAAAAGAGATCCTGTTAATGACCCATATTGTCTTGGGATACCCCACATTTGATGATGCGTTCAAGATGATTGAGGCCATGGTCAGCGCAGGCGTCGACCTGATGGAGCTTCAGATTCCGTTTTCAGAGCCGATTGCAGACGGACCTGTCATTTTGCATGCCAATCAAGAAGCGCTGTCAAAAGGGGCAACCGTGGAAAAGTGTATGGCATTTGCCCAAAATGTCGTGAAACTTTTTGACATTCCCTTTCTTTTTATGAGCTACTACAATATTCTTTTTAAGTACGGAGTGGAACGATTTGCCGGCGATATGGCCGAATATGGGCTGAAGGGCGCTATTGTTCCGGATCTCCCCCCTGAAGAAGGCGAAGAATATATTGGGGCCATGGATGAATACCGTCTGTCTCCAATCTTCATTTTTTCCCCAACGACATCGGATGACCGTATGAAGTACCTGAATTCTTTTGGAAAAGGATTTATTTACTGTGTGTCCAGAAAAGGCGTTACCGGTGTTGCGACGGATTTTTCCGGTCAATTGGGACAGTATCTTTCCCGGTGCCGGAAAGCAACCGATCTTCCTCTGGCGCTTGGCTTCGGCGTAAAAGAAAGAAAAGATATCGCTTTTTTAAAAGGCAAAGCCGATATCGCGGTCATCGGATCGGAAACCATCCGGCGAGTGGATCAAGGCGGCGTCATTGCTGTGAAGGAGTTTATTGAGAGCCTTCAACACCCCGAAAACAGGAAGTAGGCAAGCGGCAGGGCCGGCGCGGCCCGTTAAAGTCCGAAGGACCCGTTTTCGCTCTACGAACGACACCGCGGCAATCGGAGGAAAGTCATTTAATCAATATCCGGCAAGTTCAGAGATAAAAGATAGGACCGAAGGTTGACTCTCTTGTGACCGAGGTCGAGTTTCTTTCGAATATTTTTTCGATAAGCATCCACGGTCCTGTGTGAAATATTCATAATTTGTGCAATGGTTTTGCTGGGGATGCCTTTTTGGGTCAGATTCGCCACCTGAAGCTCCTTGGGAGTCAGATTTAATTCTTTAACGGACATTTTCCGAGAAAACGGCGAAACGATATCCTTTAAGTTTGTTTCAATAATATCAAGATACGTCTTTTGGAAATCATCCAGTTCCGTCAGTTTTATTTTATCGATATACGGCAGGATCAGCTTGTTTACATTCAGCAATACACTCTCGTTGGTTTCTTTCTGGTCCCGTTCCTTTTTCTCCAACAACGCTTTCAACGCACGATGGGTCTCTTCTTTATTTTTAATCGCTTCTTCGAGTTCCCTGATCCGTGCTTCCAGTCCACCGTTAAGTTGCTTATCGGTTTTCCGGCGCGCTTTTTCAGCGGCGGTCCTTTGTGAAATATCTTTTATAATGGCTTGTCGCGCAATTTGTCCGTGAAATTCAATAAGATTCGTAAAAAGTTCGGCATCGAATGTTTTGCCGTCGCAACAAAGCGCTTTAAATTTCCAGTAATATGGAAACGCTTCCTCCTTTTGCCGGTCAAGACACATCCGGTTCATTTCCGGCCGATCTTCAGGTGAAACAAACTCCGTGAACATATGATTCTGCATCTCTTTTTTATGCCGGCAGCCGAACATTTTGAGTAGTTGTGAATTCACCATTTTGATTTCAAGTCCCTGCAAAACAGCAATGCTGTCAAGGGAATAATCTATTAATTTTCGGTAATTAACTTTGTCCATTTAAATCACTCCATGATGTTTAATGGAAGTTCCAAGGTTCAGGGGGCCGAGTTCAAACGTTCAACGGTTCAAAGCCCAGGGTAATATCGGATTAGATAGTTTGCTTGTGTTTAATGGTTAATGGAACTAAAGCATAGGGCAACGGGTTTGGCTTCCAACGGCCGCAGACCTTAAATCTTTAGTGTTGTAAATCGCATCGTTTTAGTATAGCCTAAATGCTAAAAAACCCATATCGTTTCGAGATCTAAACGTATGGGCAATACTTCGGATATGGCGGAAGTGCATGGGAATCGAACCCACCCGGGACGGTTTTAGCGCCCCACACCGGATTTGAAGTCCGGGAGCCTCACCAGTAAGCTGCGCACTTCCGTTGTAACGTAAAAGGATACATAATAAGTTAAATTTTTGTCAACGTTTTTTGTCATCATAAATCAGGACAGGTTAAGATCGTTAGGATGGTTTAGATGGTT
>CAZQAF010000148.1:0-4129 GCA_964591175.1 uncultured Desulfobacteraceae bacterium
CCCTTTCGATGGTTGATTGGCGATCAGTCTTCGCTCTCCGAGCTTCGCCGGACAGATTGTTGATTATCGATGGGTTAGCGGTTGGTGTTTGCTTTTCCTGACTTCCGTCTTCTATTTTTCGTATTTCCCGCGTGGCTTCGAATCCGTCCATTTTCGGCATCTGGATATCCATGAGGATCAAATCGAAATCCCCGCTTTTAAATGCCGCAACTGCCGCTACCCCGTTCGATGCCAGCGTAACCCGGTGTCCTCTGGTCTCCAGAAGCTTTGTGGCAAGGGTCTGGTTTATCAAGTTGTCTTCAGCCAGCAGAATATTCAAACTTTCCCGCGCTTCATAAACGTTGTGTCGCGTGATGACCGTCGGTATTTCTTCAGAGCGAAGCCCCATGGTCATCATGATGGCATCAAGCAGATCCGATTGCTTTACGGGTTTAAGCAGATACCCTGAGATGCCGACCTCTTTGCAGTGATCGGCGTCACCCTTTTGCCCTGAGGAAGAAAGTAAGATAATTCTTACGTCTTCTCCCGAAGACGCGTCCTTGATCATCTTGGCTACCTCAAAGCCGTCTAATTCCGGCATCTGCATATCCAACAAAATCAATCTAAACGGTTTTCCGGAAGCAAACGCCTTGTTGAAACGATCAAACGCTTCCTTTCCATTGGCTGTAATCGTTGGAACGAGACCCCAGGATGTTGTCATTTCCTGGAGCAGGATACGATTGGTGAAGTTGTCATCTACAATGAGAACCGGCATTCCCGAAAGATCTTTCGGTTTGGGAAGCGGGACTCTGATGTCTTTCGATCGGCTCAGTTCAAAGCAGACCGTGAAATGGAAAATGCTGCCGGGACCCCCTTTGGATTGATGATTGTTCGGGCTCTCCACACGGATCTCACCCCCCATCATCTCAACAAACTGTCTGCTTATGGATAATCCCAGACCCGTGCCGCCGTACTTTCTCGTGATGGAACCATCCACCTGTTCGAAACTTTTGAAAATTGAATCCAGCTTGTCCTGAGGTATCCCGATGCCGGTGTCCGATACCATGAAATGAAGTTTCACCGAATCGTCTGTCTCGGATTCCATTTCAACCCGAATCACAATTTCGCCTTCCTCGGTAAATTTCAGAGAATTTCCCGCCAGATTGACGATAACCTGGCGAAGCTTACCCGGATCGCCGATTAAAGCGGTGGGCACATCCGGCAGGATGTGGCAGGTTAACTCCAACCTCTTTTTGTGGGCCTTCAACGCCAGAGTGTCGGCAGCATTTTCAAGGGTGATCCGAAGGTTAAAATCGATGGCTTCCAGCGCCATTTTTCCGGCTTCGATTTTTGAAAAATCCAGGATGTCATTGATCAGTGTCAGGAGCGTATCTGCTGACATCTTTGCCATTTCCAGATATTTCCGCTGCTCTCCGGTCAGATCGGTACCCAAAACCAGTTCGGTCATACCGATGATCCCGTTCATGGGCGTGCGGATCTCGTGGCTCATGTTGGCAAGAAACTCACTTTTTAAACGGTTGGCTTCTTCGGCTGTTTCCTTGGCTTTTTGCAAATCCTCTTTGGCCTCCTTCCGTTCGGTGATGTCTCTAAAAAGACCTATGAGATGCGTTCTTCCATCCAGTGTTGCAAGAGAAGTGTTAACGTCGGCATAAAAAACACTGCCGTCTTTTCTTTTCACCGGAATAGCTTCAGCCAGTAAAATCTCTCTTCTTGCTTGTCTCTCAAACTGCTCTATAACATAGGATAAATCTTCCTTGGGATGAATGTCTTTGACACTTAATTTTTTAATTTCTTCAAGGCCATAACCTAACATTTTACAGATTGCATTATTGCCGATATAAATTTTTTTTGTCGCCTCATCTGCCAGAAGTATTCCGTCGCTTGCATTATCAAAAATGGCTCTAAAGCTTGCCTCTGCATCCCGCAGTGCCCCCTCAGCCGATTTAGTCCACTTTATGGTAAAAAAAACAACCAGGACCGATATGAGGACACCCAATAGCAAAAATAAGACCACAGTCACATCCAGCCTTGAATGTGCTTTATCAGCTTCATGAATAAAATCCGAAGCTTTTTTTCTCGCGTAAGTTGTTAGCCCAAGCATTTTTGCTTCTAATAGGGCAACATGACGGACTCCTTTTCCGATTGGAATGGCGTCCACTGTTTCTTTTTCACCTCGACTAACAGATTCGATAACTTCTTCTCGAATCGGCCGCCAATTTCCAAATACTATTCGGGCTTCATTTTCAAACATCTTGCCTTCATTACCTATTATCATCTCCTTTATTATATCAAGATTCTTGTAGACTTGCCTTTCCTGCTCATTAATTGCCTTAATAGTACGGTTGATTTCTGATTGTGAATTCAAAAGTACCACATCCTTCATGTTAAGGTTCATTTTCAAAATAGAAATATTCGATTGAAGGGCTGCGTTTGATACGACTAAAGGATGATTATAAATTGTGTGGGTCAATTCGTAAACGTTATGGATACCATAAAAAACATACAGCCCAAAAAGTACAAATATCAGAACCAATAAGCTAAAAGCCAATATCAACCTTCGTATAATGTTGATCTGTTTTGGTTTATCCATCGCGCGATCCCTTCAATAAATAATTTTCGGCCACAGTCAACTACCTCCCGCGAAGCGGGTGGCTTGAATATTCGGCCATAGGCCGAAAAGGCAAAAGCACGTCAGTGATTTTGACGTTGAACTTGCATCCGGGTGCAAAGCACCCGGTTTGTTTTGCAATAATCACGATAAGAGGCAATAACATCAATGGCAACAATGCTTACACCAATCCCTATTAATAAAATGATTCCCCACAATTGAATGAGTTTGGTAAAACTGGTTCTTTTCCTCATAATTATTTTTCCCACGGTTCTATGTTGCCATCATCCACGCACAACTCTGTTCCGGCCCTCTTTTTTGGCCAAGTACAGGGCATCGTCTGCTCTTTTTATCAACAAATCTATATGTTCCACGGACTCAATAGAGTAGGGAGCCGTACCAAAGCTGGCGGTGATCCGAATCGATCGCGAGTCGTCCGGCAGCATGATTTCCATATCTTCTATCTGACGGCGCATTCTTTCGGCAACCGGACCGGCCTCACACCCGTCTGTTCCCGGCAGACAAACCACAAATTCCTCGCCTCCGTATCTTCCCACAAAATCATAGGGTCTTGTGGAAGTCGTTAATTGACGCGCAAACCGTTGCAGGACAAGATCTCCTGCCTGGTGACCGTGTGTATCATTGACACGTTTAAAATGATCGATATCGGTCATTACAAGGGAAAGAGGTCTCTTTTCCCGCTGGGCCCGAAATATCTCTACTTCTATTCTTTCCATAAAGGCTCTGCGATTCAGCAAACCGGTCAATGCGTCTGTGTTGGCCAATTCCAGTATGCGGCGCTCTAAATTAATGATCCTTTCACCTATCCGGATTCGATACTTCAGTTCTTCCCGGTTAAAAGGCTTGGTCAAAAAATCATCCGCTCCCGCCTCCAACCCCTCGATGATATTCTTTTTCTCTCCCTTTGTCGTTAAAACGATAAAGTAGATATATTTGGATTTTTCCATGCTGCGTATTTCTCGACAAAGCGCCAGTCCGTCCATCCGGGGCATCATCCAGTCCGAAATGATGAGATGCGATGATTCGGGTTGTTGAATGATCTCCAAAGCTTCAACACCGTCAGAAGCAACCATTACCTCATAGCCCCATTTAAGTAAATTTACTTCCAGAACACGTCTGGATATGGGATCATCTTCAGCAATCAGAATCTTCATTTTTTCATTTCCTGTAAAACGATTTTCATTTCAGATGCGAATTCGTATTAATTCCCTCAAAACTAACTATTTTTCCAGCAAGATCAGCCAGGGATTTATAGAACAATTTCATTCGGGCCGATTTTGCAAATTACGAAGTTCGTCTTTATTTGATTTTGGGTTGCCCGAAGGCGCTTTATTTTCATTGTTGTTAGATTCAAATTCCTCTAAAATCATTTTTCTGACATATGTCTGAACATCATCTTTCAAGATATCCGCCATTTTTCCCTCCCATGTTTTCCTTCTCCGGAAGCCGATGCTCCTTGGACTGTCCGTTGAAAATCTGCCAGAATAAAAGGTTTGAAGA
>CAZQAF010000149.1:0-3998 GCA_964591175.1 uncultured Desulfobacteraceae bacterium
AACTAAATTTCGCGGATTTAGGGGGGGGCATTGATCCGGTCATCTTCGGATCAATGTAAGGCTTGTAGAGATTCTCACCAACTTTAACTTAACATTCAACGTTAACCGTTAGGTCCGTTAGGACTTACACAAAATAAGAACGCGGCTTTTTCAACCCTTAATCGGAAAGGGGGTGATGTCAAAGAGTTGCAGCAAGAAGAGTCGAGGCTGATATGTTTTGATTTGCCGCAAGATCAGCTTTTTTCACTCTTACAATGGAATGGTTCTGTTTTTACCGGGGATTTGACATGTTCTAAGCCTTTCAGCTGAGTAGCGACCGACTTTTTGGCACCTTAAAAATAGAATACGGCATCTAATGCGACTTGAGAGAAGGATCGCCATAACAGTTTCCATTGAGTTGGGCTTTTACACTCCGGTAATAAATCTATGGTTTCCAACTTTAAGGAGGTGTATTAATGCCAAAGTACGCTAAAGGATACAATAAACCAGTTGATGTACTTCCTGGACGAGCATGGGCGGTAATTTTAGCTGGTACGACTATCAATTTATGCCTGGGAGTCCTGTATGCGTGGTCCGTATGGGTCAAGTATCTCACGGACGATGTTTACATGAAGGCCCACGGATGGACCGCCGCTCTCACCGCAGAGCAGGCTTCCAACCCGGCGTCACTGTGTATTTTAATCTTCGCCCTGCTCATGATTCCCGGCGGGAAGATCCAGGATAAATACGGTCCCACAGTCGCCGGCTCCTTATCTGCTCTCTTCATGGGCATCGGTATGATTATCGCTGCAACAGCGAACTCCTACGCCGGAATCCTGTGGGGATTTGGCGTTGGCGGCGGAATCGCTATGGGCATTGGTTATGCCGCTCCGGTTCCGGCAACACGGAAATGGGTCGGACCGCATCAGGTCGGTGTCATGATCGGTATTACTGTTGCGGGTTACGGTGGCGCGGCCTTTTACGTGGCCCCGCTCATCAAGTGGCTTATTGTCAGCTATTCTCTCTCTGCGTCATTCATGGTGCTGGGGATTGCTTATTTGATCGTCATCGGTATTGCCGCCCAAGTCCTGGCATGGCCGGAAGAGGGATATGTGGCACCTCAACCGCCTGAGACGGCAGCGACAAAAGCTGCTGCTGCATCTGTGGTTGACTGGACGACAGGAGAAATGGCCGGATCCTGGCAGTGCTATGCCTTGATCGCTCTTTTTTGTCTGAACACTCAGGCCGGTCTTCTCATCATCGGCCACGCCGCTAAAATCGTTAAGCCCTTCCTGGCGCAAGGATTTATCCTGGTTGCCGCCGGCGGATTTATGAACGCTGCTGGACGGGTCGGGACAGGCAAGTACTCGGACATCATCGGCAGGGACAAGGCTTACATGCTCAATGCGTTTCTCGCCGCTCTCTGTATGTTCGCATTGCCCGCAATTATTGCGGCAAAATCGCTTTTTATGGCGTTTGTGGCCTGTATGATCGCTTACTGGGTTTACGGCGGCGGTCTTGCGCTGTTGCCTTCTTATACAGCTGATTTTTATGGCCCCAAGAACCTGGGCTTCAACTACGGAATCGTGTTCATCGGCTGGGGTCTGGGTGCATTCATGCCCAAGCTGGCAGGAAGAATCAGGGACGTTACCGGATCATACGACGCTGCATTCTATGTCGCAGGCGGACTGCTCATTCTCGCGATTCTGATTGCTTTTGTTACCAAGAAGCCACAAAAATCTATAGCATAACTCGTCGATTTGACAGGTTATGATCAACCTAAATGAAAAGGCGGAAAGGGGTCAAAACCTTTCCGCCTTTTTTAATGACAATCAATTGTGATGAATTCGTATTAATGTGTATTGAGTGGCTACAGTTTAGCTGTATTCCTGTGGCGGTTTGTCCGATTTGTTAGCTGAGATCATAGACTTTTTAGGTTAGGCGCTGATTGGGTTCCGGCTTGTGCGGGTTGGGAGATTATCAATGGTATTCGACAAACTTGGTCACAACGTCCAAAACCGGTGCAACCGTCTCTTTTAATAACGGTATCCCCAAAAAACGTTCAGCGATTACGAAAGCCAGGATAATGTAAGGCCCAATCTTTGTGTAAATTCTCCAGACCCGCTGATTTTGACTGGGCACCGCCAGGTAAATCAGCCGAGAACCTGCCAGGGGAGGTATAGGGAGTATATGATAGGCAGTCACAGCCGCTCCCAGATGGAGTACGACCTCAACGACCCGGTCGGTCCAGAAGTATTGCTTTATGTAAGCCGCACTGACCGCCAGGGTCAGACTGGCAAAGGGGGCGATCAGCGAAATAATGAGCCATCCCATCTTCTGATTCTTGAAGCCGATCTTTTGATCGTCCAACTGTCGGCCCCAGCCGAAACCTCCCAGAAAAAAGACGATGGTCCCCACAATATCCAGGTTGCCAAAGGGATTGAAATCGAAACCGGCTTCTTCTCCGGCAGGTTTTACATTTGCGAAGCTTAAAGCGAAAAGTCGTGTAAAACCGGAGCTGAAAGCGACGATCGTAAGTAGGGTTACACTGTAATAGAGAATTTCTTCTGCATTAAGGTTTTTTATGGGCAAAACAGATCCTCCGACATGACTTTAAATATAAACGGACACAACACTTTAGACTGGGGATTTCATCCGTTCTATTGAAGCGTTAGATATAGAAAAATGCGGGTCATGTGTCAAACGAAAAACCCGAATTTCATTTTAAAAAGTTCTTGAAAAATGGATACAATACCAGCAAATGTAATAATGACCGTTTTATTGATAGACAGTGATAACGAAGAAACTTTAAAGTTACAGAAATTTCTAAATGAAAATGATTATCGGGTATATGCCGCCGATACGCTGAAAACGGCCCGGGAGGTTATCGCTGCGAAGAGAATAGATGCAGTGCTTTTGGCTCTGCGGCACCCGACTCAGGACCCGGACAAAATAATTGCTGCATTGAAACCTAAAAAGGGCGGTCCCGGAATTCCGATCATCGTGCTTCTGGAACGTTTTATGGTGGATGTCGCAGTATCGGCATTAAAAGCCGGCGCGGCGGATTTTCTCACCTTTCCTTTGGAATCCCGAGAACTGATGGAAAGGATTGCCGTTCAGATCCGCATGTCTTCCCCGGAGCCCATGTCTAAACGGGGTGGGTTTCTGGCCAGGCTTTCAGGAAGGTTTTTGGGCGACTTGTTTCCAAGGTCCGGTACCCGGGAGATTATCGGAGGTCGCTACGAAAAGTTGAATCGCTTAGGTATAGGGAGTTTCGGAGAAGTTTGGAAAGTCAAAGATATCGTAGAGATTCCGCCTTTTATATATGTCGCTAAAATCCCTTTGAGCAAAAATTTTAACGCTAAAATCGAAAAAGAAGGACACATTTTAAAGCACCTTTCCGGTCATTCCTGTGTACCAAAATTTCGAGAGATAATTGAAGAAAAAAATAAAACCATACTTATTCAAGAGTTTGTTGTCGGGAAAACGCTTTATGAATTGATCGAACGAGAACTGACCAACAAAGAGGTGGAGTCCATTGTTATTCAGCTTACGGATGTTGTGGCGCATGCACACGATCTTGAAATCATCCACCGAGATATAAAACCCGGAAATATTATGGTCAGGCCAAATGGAACGATAACGCTTCTGGACTTTGGCGCGGCCAAAGAACTTAACGGTAAAACATTTTCAGAAACGATAACCGGTTCACGTCCCTATATGTCACCGGAACAGATTATGGGGAAAAGTCAGCGGCGATCAGATGTCTGGGCCATTGGTGTTGTGATGTATGTGCTCTACACCGGAATGTTTCCGTTTTATCATGAAGTGGAAAAAATCCTCATGGACATGATTCTCGAAATACCCCCATCTGTTCCGAGTAAATTTAATCAGGATTTAGATCGAAAAATCGAAGGAATCATCATGAAATGCCTGGAAAAGAATCCTGAAAACCGATACCCGAATGCGAAAGCACTAAAAGAAGCATTAACCGCCGCTATTCCCGGCTACGGGAAAAG
>CAZQAF010000150.1:0-3949 GCA_964591175.1 uncultured Desulfobacteraceae bacterium
TCGAGCCGGAGACGACAGGCGCTGCGCTTCGCCTGGAATCGCTTGCAGCTCGACTTAAAGAATATATTGTTCGCATATTTACAAGGTCCCATGAGGGCGTCGGGGTGTCGAAAAGATCGCAAAAGCCGGAAGCCCTGTAGACTTTTTTCGGTGATCCGTTGTACAGGTCCAACAAAAAGACAGGCACTGAGAGTTCTGCTTCGTCGAGCACGAGATGATCCACTTCCTTGAATTCATCGGGTTCAGAAGTAAAAAGAGGCCCTCCGGCAACGACTTTTAAATTCGAAGCATTACACCGGGCGATGATTTGTTTGGCCGATTTCCGCTGAACCGTCATGCCGCCGATAAAAGCCATATCCGCCCATAAAAGGTCTTTATCCGTGAGGCTTTCCACATTTACGTCCACAAGCCGCTTGGGCCATTCTTCCGGTAACAGCGCCGCGACGGTGAACAGACCGGGCGGCGGAAAAGCCGTTTTTTTTCCGATAAAACTTAAAGCGTATGTAAAAGACCAGAATGTATCTGGAAATTTTGGATAAATGAGGAGAATGTTCATAGTATAAACCTCCTTTCTGCGGGCTGTCACATGCCAAAATGGCAATCCAACCGAATCGATACGGCAGCACCGGTCGCAGCCGATACAATAATCTGTGTTTCTCTATACCGTATCATTTCTATCACGTTCTTTTTCTCCTAACGGTATCAATGGCCTCCATTCCTTCCGAATGGGAAACCGTATGGATTACAATTTGCGGCGGTTCGCATAAAAGGCTCTTTGTCCCAAGCAAAACGCTGAATCTGTATGACTTTATGTGATCGTTCAGATCTTCGCGGGTTTTCCATTCCGAAATCAGGTTGAAAACATTCTTGTCTTCGATATCACAGAAGATACCATAGCTCAGATACCCACTATCTTTTTCAGGAGACTCGATCATTGATAAAAGCGTTTGCATAACCTCTTTCTGTTTTTCCGGAAGTACGTTCATGATTATTCTGACTACGATCATTGCGACCACCTATGGCAATGCCGGCCTTTAAAGGTTGATAGAAACATCATTAACTTTGGAAACCGTTGCTTATAAGGTACTTTTATAAGTTCAATTTTTGTGCCAGGTTACCAACGCTCAGGGACGCTTCACCCATCATTTTGATTTATTAGAATAATTAGTTTAAAAAACACTTTCAGGGCTATCAATAAGAACCCTATAAAAACGGTCATATTTACCCAAATGGTCATATATGACCCTTTTTAGGTCTCCGTGGTGTTATGAAGCACTAACAATTTGAACGATCTTTTCGCCATCTTAATTCATCTTTGATGCGATATATAATGGTGTGAAAACTTTCTTTGGGCGACGAAGGGTCGTCCTGGATCAGCTGAACAATATATTCTGCAAGTTTTTTATATTTTTCCTTTTCATTTAAGAAAGATATTAGAATAGCTTCTCTTTGGTGTTTCTTCATATGCCGGTTTACCTCTTTCCAAACAAAAGGGCATCCCCTCAATATCAAAAGGAATGCCCTTTTTACTCCAACATCAGATTAAATTATAGTGTCGTTTTCAGCAACGGGACCTTTTTGTCCTTGTTCTATATCAAAGGGAACCCGGTCGCCTTGGCAAAATCGGTCTGCATCATTGTCCACCATGAACGCCATGGAATGACGGAGATTTACATCATCCCACCCATTCCGCCACCCATTCCTTGAGCGCCCGGATGCATCTCCTTTTTTTCTTCGGGTTTTTCTGCAACCATGGCCTGGGTAGTCAGCATTAATGAAGCCACGCTTGCTGCATTTTGCAATGCGAGACGGACCACTTTGGTCGGATCCATTATACCGGCTTTCATCAGATCTTCATAGGTGTTCGTTTCGGCATTGTAACCAAAAGCTCCCTTGCCGTTTTTGACTTTATCGATGACGACAGAACCTTCAGAACCGGCATTGTTGGCAATCTGACGAAGTGGTGCCTCCATGGCGCGCATGACGACTTTCACCCCCAGCTTTTGATCGGCTTTGATTTTCATTTCTTCCAGCGCGGCCAAACAGCGAACCAGGGCCACACCTCCACCAGGTACGATCCCTTCCTCTACAGCCGCTCGGGTAGCGTTAAGGGCATTTTCGACCCGGGCTTTTTTCTCCTTCATTTCTGTCTCTGTGGCTGCGCCCACGTTGATCACCGCTACCCCGCCGACCAGTTTGGCCAACCGTTCCTGAAGCTTTTCACGATCGTAGTCGGAGGTGGTTTCTTCGATTTGGGCTCGAATCTGCTTTACCCGGCCCTCGATGCCCGAGCGTGAACCGGCGCCGCCGACGATGGTGGTGTTGTCTTTATCGATGTTGATCCGTTTGGCCTTGCCGAGGTCTGAAACCGTTACATTTTCCAATTTGATCCCTAAATCCTCGGAGACCACCTGACCGCCGGCTAAAACGGCAATGTCTTCCAGCATGGCTTTTCGTCTGTCGCCGAAACCCGGCGCCTTGACCGCGGCGACCTGCAGGGTGCCTCTCAATTTATTGACCACCAAGGTGGCCAAGGCTTCACCTTCCAGATCTTCGGCAATGATCAATAAAGGTCGGCCCATTTTGGCGACTTGTTCAAGGATGGGCAAAAGATCTTTCATGTTGCTGATCTTTTTCTCATTGATCAGAATATAAACATCTTCCAAAGAGGCGACCATTTTTTCGGCATCGGTCACAAAATATGGTGATAGGTACCCTCGATCAAACTGCATACCTTCAACAACCTCAAGTGTTGTTTCCATGCTTTTGGCTTCTTCAACGGTGATGACCCCTTCCTTACCAACTTTCTTCATGGCCTCGGCAATGATTTTGCCGATGGCTTCATCATTGTTCGCCGAAATGGTGGCGACCTGGGCAATTTCGCGCTGGTCTTGGGTGGGTTTGCTCAAATTTTGAAGTTCTTTCACAACGGATCCAACTGCGGCATCAATCCCGCGCTTAATGGCCATTGGATTATGGCCGGCCGCCACCAGCTTCTGCCCCTCTTCATAAATAGATCTCGTCAAAAGCGTAGCAGTGGTTGTGCCATCACCGGCCATGTCACTTGTTTTGCTGGCGACTTCCTTTACCATCTGGGCGCCCATATTTTCGAATTTGTCTTTCAATTCGATTTCTTTGGCCACTGTGACACCGTCTTTGGTGACCGTTGGCGATCCCCAAGATCTGTCGAGGACGACATTTCTTCCTTTAGGACCCAAAGTAACAACAACCGCATCAGCAAGGGTTCGTACCCCGTTCAGCATCGCTTCACGGGCTTTCATGTCATACTTTATTATTTTAGACATCTTGTCTTAACCTCCATTTTAGTTTTTATTCGATGACGCCAAGCACGTCATCCTCGCGCATGATAAGGTATTCTTCACCCTCTATTTTTACCTCATTACCCGAATATTTGCCAAATAGAATCCGATCGCCTTTCTTGACCTCAAGCGCTATTCTCTTTCCCTCTTCGTTGAGTTTGCCAATTCCGGCTGCAATCACTCTGCCTTCAACTGGTTTTTCCTTGGCTGTATCCGGGATGATAATCCCACCTTTGGTTTTTTCCTCTTCTTTAACCCGTTGAACTAAAATTCGATCCTGTAATGGTCTGAGTTTCATGGCTCATACTCTCCTTTTTGAAACAGTTGTTTTATCAATGTGATACGATGATTCTTCCTTCACAAAAAAATATGTTGCTCGAACCTGCCTTCCAAAGCGATCGCAAACGCGATTAATGGAATTAGGCCTGACTTAAAAAGTATGATAAAAATGTAATATTTTGAAATAACTTAAAAAGTGAAAACGCGCAATGTGCATAGCTGTTGCGAGGGTAGCTCCGGCTAAATTCAAACCGGTGTTAATTAAAAAGTAGAAAGGAAAAAAGTTGGGATAGTCAATTTACACTCTAAAAATATGCATATATATCCATTTTGTCAATCTGTTCCAGAAT
>CAZQAF010000151.1:0-3794 GCA_964591175.1 uncultured Desulfobacteraceae bacterium
CTCAGTCCGCCTTTTTATCCCGCTGGCTTTTAGCGGGGGACCTTAAACCCGATTGAAGGTTTTGAAACCACTTCTAATCTCCTATAATGCTTGACATTGTTTTTTGCTGCCATAGTTTATTTATATAATAAGTGATCCCCTAACTGATCGTAAACAAAACCGATTGGGATATAATATATTAATGCCATTGAATAGTTTGATAATTTGAGATCACATCAGATTATCCATGCTATCGATTAATTTCCTGCCCATACCAGATCTTAAAATGCGGGCTCATCATTCGTATTATTGACTTATCCATTATCGTAAAATCTTTACAGGGCCAGGAAAACGTTTGTCCCGATAAAATCAACTGCCCGTGATAGATTACCCGGTGACAATCTTCCGTCACCTTGATCAGCGAACTTCTTTTACCTTCGACCACAGATCCTTTGACAGGATTCTCAGACGGATAAAGCAACGCGCCGTTCGGGATTCTAAATGGATACGCCAATGATGCACAAACCTTTAAAAAAAGGTGCAATAAAATAATGAAAATGCTACTGACAATAAGACTGGACCGCGAAACCTTTAATGCTGCCGTCAAAGACGGCAGCGCCGGAGCAAAGACAACAGCGATTCTCGATGAGACCAAACCAGAGGCCGTCTATTTTACGGAAATGAACGGGCGCCGTACCGTCATCATGATTACCGATTTAAAAAGCCCGTCCATGGTTCCGGCGCTGGCAGAACCCTGGTTTCTCACCTTCAATGCCGATGTCGAATTTCACGTTGTCATGAGTGCGGAAGATCTGCAACTGGCCGGACTTGATAAACTGGGTGAAAGGTGGGGGTAACTTTTTCTGTATGTTTTGAGGCGAACGACGCGTGGATTTCTCTCTTTCTTCTCATATTTTAATTCTACTGGCACATGCGCTGATCATCATCGGATCATTCATTCGGATCGTTATGATTCGACTTCCGGTGGGCGTCTCCCTTGCCTGGATGATTTTGATCATCATCCTGCCCTTTTTGGGAGCGATACTGTATCTGCTTTTCGGAGAAAAGCACCTGGGACGCAAACATGCAAAACAAACAGCGTCGATCGTAGGGCGCTATGCCAGCTGGCTGAACGATTTGCCGCCACAGGTTTTAACCAAACGCGCCGGACTGAGTCCGGGATCCGAGAGCCTCAATCGCCTGACGCAGATGTCTCTGGGCATCCTGGCGATGTCGGGCAACGCGCTTAAATTGATTGATACGGCTGAACCGATTCTGCGTGCCATCATTGCCGACATTGATCGCGCTAAATTTTTTTGCCACATGGAATTTTACATCCTCAGCCAAGGCGGTATTGCAGACGAGGTTTGCGAGGCACTTGTACGTGCAGCCGAGCGCGGCGTGTCCTGCAGACTCCTCCTTGACGCAATGGGCAGCAGGCAGTTTTTGAAAAGCAACATGGCCCGGCATCTGCGCGAAAAAGGCATCCGGGTGGCGGCAGCTCTGCCCCTCGGTCCCATGCGCGCACTTACGGCACGCATGGACCTGCGGCTCCATCGCAAAATTGTCGTGATCGACAATGAGACGGCGTATACCGGAAGCCTCAACCTCGTAGATCCCCGCTTTTTCAAACAGGAAGCCGGCGTGGGGGAATGGGTGGATGCCATGGTAAAAATCAGAGGGCCGGCCGTCTATCTTTTGAGCGCGCTATTCGCGTGGGACTGGGAACTGGAAACGAACTCCGGTCCGGTCGCCCTGCCGGAGATAAAAAAGCAGGTGGCCGGTACGCAACCGGGATCGGCGGATGTACAGGTGATCCCATCAGGTCCGGGCATTTACGGCGACAGAATTTATCACTTGCTGATGATGACCATGTATGCCGCCCGAAGTGAACTGGTTATCACAACACCCTATTTTGTCCCGGACGAAGCCATTTTTAACGCGCTGGTGTCGACTGCCCGACGCGGCGTCAGGGTCATTATTATCCTCCCGAAAAAAAACGATTCCCGGCTGGTACATTATACCTGTCATTCCTACTTTGACGCGCTGCTGGACGCCGGCGTACAAATTTTCGGTTTCACCGGTGGGCTGCTGCATACCAAGAGCATCGTGGTCGATGGGGAGATCTCTCTTTTTGGAACCGTCAATATGGACATCCGCAGCTTCTGGCTGGATTTCGAAGTAACCCTTTGCAGCTATGATCCGGGTTTTGCCCGACAGCTCCGCGCGCTGCAGCAAAAATACATCGAAGATTCAGAGGTGGTGGAGCCGGCGACCTGGCGCAACCGGCCGTCAAGGCAACGATTCATCGAAAATATGGTGCGCCTGGCCAGCCCGCTGCTATAAATTTGGCCGTTATCTCCATTGGGAGTTAAAAGCCGTGTCCGGCTGTGACTTTGGCTCGCTTCAAAGGCTTTTAGAATACAATGATCAGACACAAACAAACCACGCCGGCCAGTGCAATCCAGTCTCGTGTTCGGCAGGAAAGCCGGGGATCGGTTCTGTTTTCAGAATAACATCTGGCCGTCATGGCAAGACTGATGCTGTCCGCCCGTTCAAAGGTTCGGCGCATGAGGGGGATGCCGAGCATTTTCAACCGGTACACGGGATTTTTCCGGTTTTCGATTCCCCTTGCTTTCTGGGCGGCCAGTGTCTCTTTGGCCTGGTCGAATATAATGGGGACAAACCGCGCGGTGAGGCTCATCATAAAGGCAATCTTCTTTTCCGGTATCCCCGGAAAGGGCTTCAGCATCCACTGCACGGCAGCCTTGATTTCAGACGGCCTTGTGGTCAAAACAAACGCCACCCCGGTCAGGATCACAATCAACAGGCGCCAGCATACTACGGCCCCCTGGTGAAGCCCTTCCCGGGTGACCGTAATCATCTTGATCTCAATGACAGGGGAACCCGGGACAGATAGTGATCGGGCGACAAAGACAAACAGCAGCAGCAAAAAAATATAGCGAAGGTCTTTCAGGGTTGATTTTACCGACAGTCCAACATGCATGAGGGCCGCCGTCAGCATTATTGTTAACAGCAAAAGTGAAAAGACATCCGCCCTGAGGCTCGATAGGCTGATGAGAACGAAAAACATCAGTTTAAAGCGAACATCCAGCCGGTGAAGCAGTGAATCTCCGGTTCTAAAGCCCAAAACGTTCAGTTCAGCCATGATGGATGCTTAACCCCCAGTTGCGAAGCCGACGGCTCCCTGACGCCGAAAGCTTCCAGTTCTCCGAGCAGTTGAGCCGGTAATCCATCCCTGACAACACGGCCGTCCTTCATAATCACCAGTCGATCCGCATAGGCGATGATATCTTCCAGATCGTGGGCCGCCACGATAATCGTGCGGCCCGATTCGTGAAGAGAAACGACCTGCTTTAAAACCTGTTGGATTCCCGGATAATCCAGGCTGGAAAAAGGCTCGTCAAAAACCAGCACCTTGGGCTCCATGGCCAAAACACCCGCGATGGCAAGCCGCCGCTTCTCGCCCCCCGAAAGCAAATAGGGACTTTTATCCCTGTGATCGACAAGCCCCACAGTCCTAAGCGCCTGCATCACCCGCTGCTCCACCTCACCGCGGTCCAGACGAAGATTTTCCGGCCCGAACGCCACGTCTTCAAAAACCGTCTCACAAACGATCTGGCTGTCGGCATCCTGAAACACCATGCCCACCATCTGTCTTGATCGGGCAGGATTTTCAGATACGGACATGCCGGAAACATATACGGTTCCGCTCGTCGGCAGCAGCAGTCCGTTGAGATGCCGCAACAGGGTCGTTTTCCCGGATCCGTTCATTCCGGCAATGACCACGAACG
>CAZQAF010000152.1:0-3781 GCA_964591175.1 uncultured Desulfobacteraceae bacterium
ATTGATCCTCCAACAAGTAATAATTTAACATCTCGGAAATTCTGAATAGACACTAACCGTGTCCTTTCAAAAATGAGCAGTTTTTGTTCTGATCAAGGCCGCACAAGGGTTTGCGGCGAGACGCACGACTGTACGTCGCAGCCGGAAACCCGCGGAGAACGCCGAGCAGGGCAAAAAGGGCCATTTCTGAATGGACACTAGAAGTCATCTCAAAATTAGGATTTTCTTTCGAGATCAAGGCGAGGCCGAGAATCAACCCGCAGGCATACTCAAGTATGTCGAGGACTTGAGACGAGGGCTCAACGCTGATATCGGATGAAAAGACTTTTTTGAGATGACTTCTAACTACCATCCGCCGGATGCCCCCCCGCCGCCGAATCCACCGCCGCCGCCGCCGCCGAAGCTTCCGAACCCCCCGCCGCCGAAACCACCGCCGCCGCCCCAGGAACCTCCTCTGCCGCCCATGGAAGAAAACAGCAGAAACAACAGAAAAGCTCTTGGATTTCTGACAAACAATATGCCCAGAATAATAAAAAACAAAACAGCGATAATGCTGGAAAAAAGGCTGGGAGAGTTACCCCTTGACGCGGGTTGACGGGAATATTCCACCACGGGCATTCCTTCTATTTTGACCCCGTAATGTTTGGCAATAATATTGGCTACGGCCAGGGTTGTGGCATAGATTCCGTCCGAATAGTCGCCTTTTTTGAAATACGGCACCAGCAGCTTTCGTCCGAGACTTCCGACAAGGCTGTCCGGGAGCACCCCTTCGAGTCCGTAACCGACTTCGATCCTGTATTTTTTATCTTTAAACGCAACCAAAAAGAGAACACCGTTGTCCTTTCCTTTTTGGCCAAGCTTCCACTTGTCATTGGCAATTGTGATTGAAAGGTCTTCAATGGAGTCACCACCGAGATCCGGAATGGTCAAGACGACCATTTGTGCGGTGGTTTTTTGTTCGAGTTCCTGAAGGTATCCGTTTAGTCGGTGTTTCACGGTATCGTTGACAATGCCGGCCAGGTCCACCACATATGTTTGCGGCTTTTCCGGAATATTCGCCGGCCGGCCCACAGATACAAACAAAAAGCAAATAAAAACGACGGTTATGAACGCTTTAGATTTAGTCCTCAATGCCATCTGTTATATCTCCCAGTTTTTCTACCGCGTCATAGTAGTCTTTAAAAATTGAATTTAGATGTGATATCGCCAGTTTTGTCTTTTGCCGTTTTTGCTTTAAAACCGTTCTGAAGACCTGGGTGTTGACACCGGAAACATTTTCAAGAACCTGCAATACATCTTCGTTTCTTAACGGCGGCTCCTTTCCGAAAATAAGGATAACACCTCTGAAAAGCGGTATATATCCTGAAATGGTATTGATAAACAGGTCGGAAAGTATTTTGACATCCCCCATGGAAGAAATATACCCCTGCCTGAGACCAATCAGTCTGACTTTCAGTTCCCTTTCGCACTGCAACCTGAGGTCCTTTCGGTCAATCTCGAGATCCTGAAAAAGATCTTCGCCAAACAGGGTTTCGTGAAGCAGTTTGATATTCAGAAATTCTACGGGAAAAACATCAAGAGAATGCATGATGTATTCCGGCGTCATGATCAACGGTGCTGAAATCCGTTTTTTGCCGTATGTTTTCCCTAAAGAAGCAAGAACTTCAAGGAACCCCAAATCCATTTTATCAAGGACCAGTACTGAATTGACATCTGATTTCTCATGATCAAAATCATCCGTCAGGGAACTTCCCGTGATCGTGATGGAATGAATGTTGTCTTTATGGCTTTTCAATATCTCGTCCTGAAAAGGTCTAAACCTTTCAGCCGCCGCTTCATTTAACTTCGAATCCGCCATATATCAACCTCCTATATAAAAAGTTAGCCCCGTTTGAGATTAAACAGAATCTGTCACTAAAGTCCAGTCTGTATCGGCATCGTTTTTTACCACTGAAGCAATATGCCCGTTAAAATAAAAATGTTCGATGACCCAGTCTTTTTCTTCATAATCGACGATAAGATGTTCATCGTCGATGATTTGCTTTATCCGGCATTTTAAGAGATCCCGGATCCCGGATCCCGCTGCTTTTAATACGGATTCTTTGGACGTCCAGTACCGAAAAAAAAAGGGGGTACTCTTGATATTTGAAAGCGCCCATTCGCTGTTATCGGCTGTTTTTCCATATACCGACGCTTTTATTGGGCGAATTTTTTCCAGGTCGATACCGATCCTTTCCGGTGCAACCACCCCGCCGACATATCCGGTCTTATGGGTCACGGACCAGTAATTTCCATCAAACGGAAGGGGAACGCCATTTTTGTTTTTGTTGAGATCGCCGAGCTGAATCCGGCTTTTCGTCGCCGATATTCCAAGTGCTCTTCTGGCATGTTTGCTGAGAAAAGATACTTTTTCTCTGCCCGATAGCTGTTGCATATTATCCGGCACCGCAAGAATGACCGGACAAATAATCAGGGTTCGGGGTTCAGGGTTCGGGGTTCGGATTATCTCCATATTCATAAATCTTACACTTTGGGCTTCGAGTCTTCAACCTTGAGCCTTGAGCTTTCTTTCAGCCTTGAGCTTCAGCGCCTCGTCATAGACCTCATTTTTGGAAAGCCCGTATTTTTGAGCAATGATTTTTGAAACCTGTGAGAGTTTCTTGTCTTTTTTTTCCAGCACCTTGATCAGTTCAGCGCGAACAATGTCCTGTGAAACGCTAATATTTTCCTCGCTTCCTTTCACTAATAGCGTACATTCTCCTTTAACTACCGGACGATCTGATAACATTTTTATGACTTCGGATAAACGGCCCCGTAAAAACTCTTCGTGGAGTTTGGTCATTTCTCTGCAGAGAATGCCGTACCTGTCTCCCATAATATCCTTGATTTCATTCATAAAAGCCAAAATACGCCCGGGATTTTCATAAAATATAAGGGTTCTTGTTTCACTGGCAAATTTCTGAAGCTGTTTCAAACGTCTTGATTTTTTCTTGGCACAAAACCCGATAAAAATAAAGGAATCCGTGGGCAGCCCGGAAATGCTGAGCGCGGCAAGCAAAGCAGAAGGGCCGGGAATGGGCACAACCTTTATATTGTTTTCAAGGGCCTTTTGAAGAAGCATATAACCCGGATCCGAGACAGTGGGCGTGCCGGCATTGGATACCAGTGCTATGGATGATCCGGATTTTAACCGTTCAACCAAAAGCGGCGTTCTTTCTTTTTCATTATGCTCGTGATAAGACATCAGACGGCACTTGATCTGATGATGCTTCAGCAATTTTCCGGTGTGCCGGGTATCTTCCGCAGCAACAAGATCGACCCGGCCAAACACATCCAAGGCCCTCACGGTGATATCATCCATGTTTCCGATGGGAGTGGCCACCACATAGAGCGTGCCCGCACTCGGCGTATTTTTTGGATTATCCGTAGGCAAGTTCAAAGGCATTTTTTATGATCTCTATCCGGGGATTCTCTTTTGTCAGGCTGAGGGAGACCACATCGAACCTCGCTTTGACATGGGTCTGCTTTGTGGTTTTGAGATAGTAAAGGGCAACCATGGAAATCTTGCGCTGTTTTTTGGGAGTTACCGCCCACTTGGGATTTCCGTAAAAAGGGGTTTTTCCGGCTTTCACCTCGACAAAGACCAAGACCCCTTTTTCCTTGGCAATAATATCAATTTCCCCCAGTTCGTTCCGGTAGTTCTGCGCCAGGATCTTGTATCCGTTTTTTTTAAGGTGCCGGGCAGCCAAGGATTCGCTTTCTTTACCGAATTGCTGTCGTT
>CAZQAF010000153.1:0-3653 GCA_964591175.1 uncultured Desulfobacteraceae bacterium
CTTGTTATTTTCGCACATAAGGTCCGGGAAATACTTCCGGGTGTGTATTTTTTTATCCGAAATGAAAATCATTTGAAAGAAATACAACATCTTGCCAAACCGGATTTTTTGTGGGAACAGATGGATGCCGGGTTTCCCCTTTATCTGCTCGAACACGGTGAATTCCGGCAAACCGCCATTAAGGTCAGTTGTCACCAGGACATTGCCGGCGACAGTGTCTTTTCCCTCGGGATGATCGCCAGGTTTAAAAGTTTGCTGGACAAGGAACCGTTTCGATATCGTCATCTTTTCTGGGAAAGCGGAATGATCGGACAGGTTCTGTATCTTGAAGCGGAATCCCATGGGCTGAGGGGTACCGGCATCGGATGCTTTTTCGATGACGCCGTACACGAGCTTTTGGGTTTTGAGGATAATGCATTCCAGAGCCTCTATCATTTTACCATCGGAGATCCTGTTGAAGACCAACGGTTGACGACATATCCCCCGTACGATCATTTGAAACATCCATCTTGGGAAAAGGTGAACATCGGTTGACTTCCATTGCCGTTGAAGGTACAGTAAGAGAACCATGTGCGGGTTGATCCTCGGCCTCGCGTTCTTGCCCCGTCTGATTTCGGCGGGAGATCTCGACCGAAAATCCTAATTTTTAGATGACTTGAGACTTTTGAAAGATGCTCATTTTTGTTCAAGTTCAAAGAAGGCGAAAATTTTAACCACAGGAATACATCGAGTATTTTGAGGATTAAAATTTGAGCCAGACGCAGAAATTGGGCAAAAAGGGGCGTTTTGCAAAGGTCTCGACTTATCGTTGATGAGGAGGATACGATGTTTAAAATGCAGAATACTTCGTTAAGGGGGTTATTCGCTTTATGTATTTGTTTTTCGATTTTCATCTCCGGAACGGTTTGGGCTGATGAAATTACCGATTCCATAAAAGAAGCAGTAGACTATTATAAAACAGGTGATCTGGTTGAAGCGGCCAATAGTCTCGACTATGCTTCACAACTTATACGCCAAAAACGAAGCGGCGAATTGAAAACCCTCTTACCCGGGCCATTGGCCGGTTGGTCGGCAGGGGATATAAAATCGAATGCCGCCGGTGCAGGATACCTTGGCGGAATGATTTCAGCCCGCAGGGAATATCGAAAGGATAAGAGTTTCGTCTCCATAGAAATCATTACGGATTCTCCTGCGCTTCAATCCATGGCCATGTTGTTCTCAAACCCGGCTTACGCGACGGCGGACGGCGGAAAGTTAACAAAAATAAACCGGCAAAAGGCGATCATTAAATACAAGCCGTCAAGAAAAGATGGAGAAATAAATATTGTTGTAGGGAAGCAGTATCTTGTCAATATAAAGGGACGAAAGATTAAAGAAGCTGATTTGGTTGATTATGCTTCGGCAATCGATTATAAAAAACTCGAAAAGTTTTAAACGCCAAATAGTAAGGGACATTCTATGGTCCCAACTATTCCGGATAGAGTTGAGATAATGAAAACTTGCGATCATCGTTTCCAATTTTTTTGGACTTTAATTCTTGTAATTTTTTCTACGTCCTTGCCTTCATCGGCAATGGCAAAATCCCCTCAGAAGTCCGAACCCGGCAACCCAACGCAGCAATCGTCTGTCTGGAAAACAGATGTGGGCAGCGGATTTAGGAAAAATATCAAAAACATTGGATTTACCGCCGGAACGGGATTCGGCCTCGAAATTTTAGGAAGCCAGAAGGCCCATCAATTAGCGCTGGCTTACGGGCACATGGGGTGGATGGCAACCGATGTTATCTATAAGAATCAATGGTGTGAGGGTAATTTGGAACTCTGGGGGGAAATCTTCGGGGGAACGCAACAACATCCGGAGTCGGCAGGCGTATTTGGACTGACAATAGGGCCCAGATATCACTTTATCACTCACAGTCGCTGGGTGCCTTTTATAGACGCCGGCGCAGGCGTTTCCGGCACGGATATCGGCGAACCCGATTTAGGTTCAGGATTCCAATTCAATGTCCAACTTGGGGGCGGCACCCACTATTTCTTTAAGGATAACCTTGCACTGACCCTTCAGATTCGGGGAATTCACCTGTCCAACGGCTACATTAAACGGCCGAATCACGGAGCCAATGCGCTCTTATTTTTAATCGGCGCAACTTACTTTTTTTAAAAAGGAGGTAAGGAACGTGGGAAATAAACACGAAGTATATGCGTGTTCGCTCTGCGGCCATACTGCCGACGGAAAATTCAAAGGGGATATCTGTCCTGAATGCAACTTAACTTATTGGAAATGTTAAAAATTCGGATACCGGTTTCGTTGTCAAGGGTTGGTGCGCCGGCGGGTTTGGTGCAGCAAAACAGGTCCCAGCGCGGCGGCAATTCCCATGGAGCCGAAGGTCAGTCCCCAGGACCATGATGTCGCACCGCCACCGGTAAAGTCTAAAACCATGCCGGCAACCACCGATCCCAGCGAAGCAGCGGCAAACCCTCCCAGAGATTGGAGCGCCATGGTGGCCCCCTGGCGTTCGGGTTTTGCTGCTGTGATGACCCCGGCATGAATAGCAGCGGAATCACCCTGAAAGAAAAGGGTGTAGAGCAAACACAGGATCACCACAGCGTTGTAAGGCAGTCGAGCCGAAAATCCAATGGTCAAAGCCAAAAGGCAGGAGATTCCCATGATTGTCGTTACCACTCGGCGCCGCCCCAGCCGAACGGCCAATTCCCCGCCTGCAATGCTGGCCAGCATCCCTCCGATTCCGGCCACGGCCATTACCGTTGTGGGTGCCATCAAGCTCGCCGGCGCTTTTTGGAGCGTGATACTGAAGCTTAAAAAAGCGACCAGCCAGGACCGGGCCGCAAACATTTCCCACATATGGCACATGTAGGCAAGGATATACGCCCGCGCCGGACGGTTTTTCCAAACCGGCCGAAAATCGAAGATATGGATTTTTGCCGTTTCAAGAAATGCCAATGGAACCGACCTGGGTTTTAATACCCAAAAAGACAGAAAAAGAGAAAACGCCGATCCCATGGCGGCAATTTCAAATACTTGCTGCCATCCGAACCATCTGAATATCTGGCCTGCGAAATAAAAAGAGACACTCACGCCCAGCCCGAAAAAAGCCGTGTAAAAAGAAATCGCCCGGGGTTGAGCGCTTAATTCCAGGCGATCGATGAGCGCTTTCAGACCGGGTATGAATGTACCGGCAAGCCCGAGACCGCTCAAGCCCCTGAAAATAAGGGCCGACCAGAATCCGGTAGCCAGAAAAGCAAACCCCAGGTTGGACAATCCACCGAGCGTGCTGAAGATCAGGTATATCCGGCGGGCATCGATTCGATCGGTAAGGCCGGTGAGCAGCGGCACGGCAGCGGTATAGCCTGCAAAATAGATACCGTTTATCCATCCGGCCTGGATGTTTGATAGATCCCACGACTTCAGAAAGTAAGGCAGCAGGGCCGGGAAAGCGAAAACCCCGAGCATGCCGAGAACCTCGGACCCGCACATGGCGGCGATTAGAGTAAACGCTCCGAAGCGTGATGTTTTCGTGTCAGGGGATGAGTTCGGCGTCATTTGTTTGTTACGCGCTCAGTTGGCAGATTATAGTGGCGCAGTTTAGGGGGTTGCGGGCGCAAAAGCAAGTTAATTTAGAATCGTTAGGGATC
>CAZQAF010000154.1:0-3504 GCA_964591175.1 uncultured Desulfobacteraceae bacterium
AAAACAAAAAATTTTATTTTTGGATGCACCGTTTGCCCCGGCCTCTGAACCCGCCCTCCAGAATCCTGAACACTGAACACTGAACACTGACTAACGCATATCCCCCGATATGCTTTATCCGGCGATCGCCCTGGCAAGATCGGCCGCCAGTTCAGACCCTTCATCACCGATGGCATCCGGCGTGGTACAGAAAGGGAGAATAAAATCACCTTTTGCCGCCAGCTTGAGATAGTTGGTAAAGCCGGCAAATATGCGCTTTATGGCGTCACAATTTCCCGCGTTGGGACCGGCGCAGGTCACCAGCAGGGCGGCCGGTTTTCCGCTGATCAGAGAGCCATGTTCGGGCGTGCCGGCATCGGAAACCAGACAAAAATGCCGGTCGATGAGCGGCTTCATCTGGGAAGTAAAACTCCAGCAGTAAAGCGGCGTCGCATAGACAATGGCGTCGGCCTGAATCATCTTCTCGAATACGGTCAATGCATCATCTTTTTGAGCACAGCCGGGTTCATCCTTTATTTCCTTGCATTTATAGCATCCGAGGCAGCCGCCCACCTTGTACCGGGCGATGTTGATCCGTTCGATTTCATGTGTTTTTCCGACGTTATCTTCAAACATCGAAAGTACTTTGGCAGTGTTCCCTTTTGTTTTCGGGCTCCCCAAAATGGTGATGATTTTCATGCCGACTCTCCCTTTTTAAACCTCATACTCAAAGAAAAATGATTATTTCTCATCTGGCGATAGCATTCATATAGCATTCCAGATGTTTCTGCCACTTTGCAACCTTTTCATCTTCATCTGTCATTTCAAAGAACTCGCGCCTTTCATTTATTTCCATATCCCGCAGTTCGGCAAAGGTGCACTCTTTTCGTCTTCCCTTGTACGGGCAATCTTTAAAAACATTTAACAGCTTATCGTCAAGATCTTTAATTGTCATAAGAACAATCCTTCTTCACTCGATCGCTTGAAACTTCTTTATGAATTTCCTGTCGATATAATCCTTGACGATAAATGCGATTCTTCCGTCGAATGTCAGCCATTTCTTTCGCAAAACCCCTTTTCCGCCCCCCATATTAAATATCAGCAGATAGTCGCCGCCCGGGCTAAAAACCTGAAGCGGTTCTCCCTCCAGCGCGGCCATCAGATTGTTGTATAACACCGGATTTTGGCGAACGGCATATACGCCCACCTTATCCAGGGGGTGGTCCTGAAAATAAATGCAATCACCACCGCCAAACATTTCCGGATGGGCGGTACTCTGCAGAAAGGAATTGACCAACATCCCCCCGTCCGGTCCCGTAGGGATACCGGATCTTTCGAATATGGCATTGGGTCTAACGCCAATGGCCAGAAATATAAAATCCAGATCGTACCGCTCTCCGGACGCCAAGATGATGCCATCAGGTTCAATGGTTTGAACGAAGCCGTTCGTATAGATTTCAACACCATGACTTTTAAGGGATTTTTCAATCCGGGCTCTTACTCCCTCCGGGTATTTGGCCATAAGACGACTGCCGGCAAAGATTTTCACCCGGGGTTGGTTTTCGCCATACCCGGATGTCAATTGCCAAATATTTCCGGCAATTTCCACGGAAGAAGGCCCGCCCCCGATAATACCGATCGTGATGGATCTTTGTGATGCCAGTTCCTTGATTCTGGCTTGAGCGTCCATGAGTCTTTCAATGGGTTTGACCGGGTAAATATTTTCGGTATATTCTGAAAGGTTCAACCGCGGCACATCGCTGCCCGCATTGAAGGAAACCACATCGTAGCAAACGGTTTCTCCGGATTCCAATTCAATTTGTCTCTCCTCGGATCTGACACGAACCGCTTTCCCCAGCACAAAAACGCCACCCTGTTTTTCAACCACATGTTTCGTCGCAAATCGGATATCGGATGGCGAATAGGTCCCCCCCAGCATACCGGGTCCCATACCGGAATAATAATGGTGTTCTGAGGGACCGATGACCGTTACCCGATGGCCTTTTGCCACAAATGCATTAATATTGGCAAGGGTCATCATATGGGCATGACCGCCGCCGACAAGTACCAGATGTTTTGCCATGGGTGAATTCCTTTTCAGGGTTATACCCTGAATGAGCGAAAGTCGAGGATGCCCTATATCCAAGGCGACCGAGGGTGAAGCTGTAATCATCTACCGCGAACCCTCGGCAACGAAGGAGATAGGGTGTCATCGGCTTGCCCGCAGGGTAAATAAAATCGATATAAAATTGCAGAATTCGTATCTAATTGAAATTAATATATTATAAACAACCACGATTTTATTTACGCTTATTTAGGGTTATAGTGTATCCATCAACTTGGCCAGTTGCTCCAAATGGGCCCGCTCTTCTTCGGCAATTTTTTTCATAGCGCCCCGACTGCGTTCATCGGTGCTGCGATTTGCAGCCCGGGTATAAAGATCCAGCGCTTGAGCTTCGATGGACATGGCAAGGTCGACGATATCCGACAAAGTATTCCAATCCGGTTTGAATAACCTGATATACTCGTCAGTGGTAAGTCCCCCTTCCACAGCCTTTTCCACCGGTCCCGATTCAAAGGTGTCCCGATCAATTTCTTTTCCGGTGATCCGAATGTATTCTTCCAATATGCGGTTCTGGTGGAGCACTTCGATGTCGGAGAGCTTCCGAAACAGGGATTTAACCGCATCGGCCGACACTTTATCGATCATGGTAAGATAAAAGTCCTGCAAACCGGCCTCAAGAGAATAGGCAATGATAAGCGTCTCTTCAATGGATTCGTTGCCCGTGAGAAGTTCCAGACCCTGATCTTCCGGTCCGAAGGCCACGCGATCGTTCCATGCCTTAATCCCGCCGGACATGTTGATGACCTGCTTGAATCCTCTGCCGGAAAGCATCTGCGAAGCCACCCGGCTTCGCCCGCCGATGGCTCAGTAGATCAACACGGGTTTGTCCGGATCGAGTTCGTCCAATCTTTTATCGAGCTCGCCGACAGGGATCAATTTCGAACCGGGGATATGTTGCTTTTCGTACTCGCCGGGTTGACGAACATCCAGCAGGGTAAATTCATCCAGGGTTTTTCCGGACATAAATTCTCTGGCTTCCTCGGAATTCATAGACTCAACAGGGGTAAAAAATTGTTTCCAACGCATAACACCCTCGTTTTCTGTTTATGTTGTTTTTAAAAAAACAGCGCAAAAAATATTAAAAACATAATCTCTGCGTGCTCTGTGAGCGCTGTTTACCCCGCAGCTCCCCGTGAAACTACCGGGACAAGCCTCCAGATGGTACCGGGGTGAGGGAAAGAAACAGCAAATTTAGCATTAACGCGGGATTTGATAACTTCCATCCAACCGGCGCCACATTTCTTCATGTCTTTTACCGAGCGCCTCTAAAGACGCTTCATATTCTTGCTCAGATATTTTCCCGGATTTATAACTGTTTTCCAGAAATGCGAATTCGTTTTCATACCAATTATCAGGATCAAAGTTGTAAGTCATTTCGCATAAATTCCGTATCATTTCAT
>CAZQAF010000155.1:0-3484 GCA_964591175.1 uncultured Desulfobacteraceae bacterium
TCCGCCTCCGGCGGATTGGGCAAAAAGGGGCGTTTTGCAAAGGTCTCAAGGCGGGATGACTCTGAATAGTAAAAATCCAGGCTCGGAAGGGATTTGTTTTGTTGAAAGTATTTTAACGGAACGAAATTCCAAATATCAAATCCCAAATACCAAACAAATCTCAATGACCAAAATTCGAAAATCCAAAGAATGTTTCGTCCTTAAAGGTTTTGGTCATTGCATATTGGAATTTAAGATTTACCCGCCGGAGGCGCGTTAATTTGTGATTTGGTGCTTGGAATTTGTATTTTAGACACAAAACACCAAGGCAGAGCCACTTATCTCTGATCTACCTCAGAGGAACCGGATGTCAATGTTAGATTAATGGCGGCACTTGTGATAGAGGTCTTCATCCTCCGCCGCGTAGCTTTCCACTGTAGCTTTCATGGTGGAATGAATAATTTCCAAAATTTTTTCTTTGGAATACAAAGCGCCGCTACCGATCCCCGGACATTCTTCGGACACGCGTTTCCACTTTTTGACGGAACGAAGGTTCTCGAACCAGAAGGGATATGCCCGGCACTGATGGGGCCGAACCGGATAAATGGTGCATCCGCCGTCATAAAAAAAGCACCGCCCGTCCGAATGTTCCCTGACACCGTAGCCTGCTCTTATTCGATATAAATGGCTTTCGGCGAAAGAAGAAAACGGAATACAAAGATATTCGGCGATGCGCATTGCTTCATTTTTATCCGCATAGACAGTTCCGGGATCCCCGGTGCAGCAGCCGCCGCATCGCCGGCATTCAAACTGTATTCCCCGGTCGAAAAAATAAGGCCTGTTCGATAATCTTTTCACTTTTTGTATTCTCCACCGGGATTATGGGTAATTCACAAACGTGTGTCAAGTTCAATCATAACCCAAACCATTTCTGATCAAAGATAGCCTATACAGTCTCGATGCAGCGCAGCGACGGCGTATATCTCTTTGCAACCGAATGACTGTTCGAAGGGCTTCAGCACGCGTTAGCCTGAACCGGATGATATTATGACAATAAAATTCAATTGGATAATTTAGCTGCAGATGTTTATAGAAAGCTTAGGCACGGTTCGGGTGCTTAAGCGCAAGTTTCAGTCGGTTGCAAAGAGATATACGCCGTCGCGGAGCGTTTTCCTCTCGCTTGAATTCAAATGGTTTTGCCTTGAAAGCTTCTCGAGAGCATAAAAGGGGTCTGCTTGACATAAAATTCGGGTTTCATTATACTCTTTTTGGATTTGGTTAAATCGTTGAATGGTTTTTGATGATTTGATCAAAATGCCACCATTTTGAAGGGTCTCACAGATACGCTAAAAGGAGCAACCCCATGAAAATCAGTATCGAGAAACCGACCGACAAAGATCTCGAGGCAAGGGGCGTTTTATCCTGGCCCATATGGGAAAAAGAAATATCCCGTTTTGATTGGCACTACGACAGCATCGAAGAATGTTATTTGCTCGAAGGAAAAGTTGTTGTTCAAACAGAAGATGGGGATCGCGTGTCCTTTGGAAAAGGGGATTTTGTGACGTTCCCGAAAGGCTTGTCGTGTCACTGGGATATTAAAGTACCGGTGAAAAAACACTATAATTTTAAGTAAAGAATTTCATACCATTTATAGGCAAACCTCAATGAAACTCGGCATCATCGGTCTTCCCAGATCCGGCAAATCCACGGTATTTGAAGCGTTAACCCACAATATCCTTTCCGATGCCCATAAAGGTGAAACCAGAATCGGCACGGTTCGCGTTCCGGACCGGCGCGTGGATGTGCTCAGCGACATGTATAAACCCCAAAAGACCATCTATGCCCAGGTGGAATACTTTCTGCCGGATGTTTTGCGTCAAAAACAAGATCAGAAGATCTGGACCCAGGTCAGGGATTGCGACGCATTGATCCATGTGGTGCGCAATTTCAGCGGATACGGCTTTGAAACGCAGACGCCCTTTCAGGATTTAAAAATCACCGGCCAGGAGCTGATATTAAACGATCTTGTGGTCATTGAAAAAAAACTGGAACATGTCGATCTCGACAAAAACCGCGGTAAAAGAGTCGACCCGACGGAGCTATCACTGCTTCACCAATGTCTCGAAACCCTCGAAAAGGAAACACCGCTCAGAAACGCGCCCGAACTTGCATCAGCCCATCTGCTTAAAGGATATGCCTTTCTATCCGCAAAACCCATGCTGGTCCTGTTCAACAACGAAGATGACGACAATGATCTCCCCGACAGTGCGGATTCGACCCCCCCGCAAAACACCATGGTTATCCGGGGAAAACTCGAACAGGAGCTTGCCCAGATGTCTGATGAAGATGCCGAGGAGTTTTTAACCGAGTTCAACATTACGGCATCTGCCATGGACAGGGTTATTCAGCGATCTTATGAACTTCTCGGTCTTATTTCCTTTTTTACCATCGGCAAGGATGAAGTCAGGGCCTGGACCATAAAAACAAGCACTCCGGCCGTTGAAGCGGCGGGCGTCATCCATACCGACATAAAAAAAGGCTTTATCCGCGCAGAAGTGGTGTCTTTTGACGATCTGATATCCGCAGGCTCGTATCCTGAAGCCAGAAAACAGGGAAATGTCAGGCTGGAGGGTAAAACCTACGCGGTCCAGGACGGCGATATTATCGAATTTCGCTTCAATGTGTGATTTCTATCCGGGATTGTAATTGTCTTCATGCCCTTTTGCGAAAGGCTTTTATGCCTGTAAAACTTTCCACAAATTTTATGTAATTCAATTCTCAATTCCATTTTCTCTGCGACAAATCCACCCCGCCGGCATTGATTCGCAGCAATCCTATCTATTTGATTATACTATAATTCATCTATTTTGGTTCAGCTCTGTACGTTTTTGGCATCCTATATGCAGTAAATGATGTGAAATATTGCTAAAAATGGGTGGCTGGCTAATATGAAATCCGAAAAAACTATAAATCTCATTGTTCAAACATTATTTACGGGAATTATACGTCCCCTGGTTCTTGTCGCAATCATATGGGGCCTGGCGGCCACCCCCCGTCATAATTCGCCGGTAAAGGTCATGCGTTTCAAAATTTCGCCAACCGCAAATCTTGTCGTCCAAACCGCCCAAGTCCCGTCGTCTGTCAGCGGCCACAAAGCAGAACATCAATACCACAATTTTATCGTTCAAGCCGCCAGCCAATATCAAATCGACCCGGCGCTCATAAAGGCCATCATCCTGGCTGAATCCGGGTACAACCCCAAGGCTGTTTCCAAAAGTGGCGCCAAGGGTCTGATGCAACTGATGCCTGGAACTGCCGAAGCACTGGGAGTGGAAGATATTTTCAATCCGAGCCAAAACATAACGGGCGGTGTCCAATATTTCAAACATCTGGTGAATCGATTCAACGGCGATGTGAAACTGGCCCTGGCGGCATACAACGCAGGAAGCAGATATGTCCGGAATTATAACGGCGTCCCTCCTTTCAAGGCCACCCGCTGCTATAT
>CAZQAF010000156.1:0-3478 GCA_964591175.1 uncultured Desulfobacteraceae bacterium
CTTCGGGTGAAGATTTTTCTTTGCCGGAGGCGCATTCAAGTGCTGCGCAAAAGCATTTGAAAAACAAGTGAAATAAAACAGAAGCAGAAAGCAGAATGCAGCAATCAACCTTTTCGATCCGGCAGCAGTCATGGGCGTATTTTCCTTGTTTTGATGAGTTTGTCCGGGAGCCGTATGTATCGTACAGCCGGTTCCTCCGACAGGGGAATCAACTGGTCTATGGGCGCCAGGCCTCTTAGCATATCGTCAGACCCTTTTTCGATGATGATGTGATGCGCTTTGAGCCGCTTTGTCCTTTCCGGTTCCGGTGTTGAGGGATCCAAAAAAATGTACACCCTGACCCGGTGGTCGTCTAAAAGGATGTCATGTTTCTTGGCGAAATCATCAGGATCTGCTGAGCGGGCAAGTTGATAAAGCGTCGACGACAGTTTTTGATTCTGTTTATCGATGGTCTTTTTTGATTCACCGGGTAGTATTCTGTTTTCCGCTTTATTAAAAGACTGAGTTCCTGTCGTGCCGTTGCAAGACATCATACTGACGAATAAAAAAATATAAAAAAATATAAAAAATTGTCTTTTCACGCTTCTTATCTCAGCAGACACTGTCTGAAAATGAGAAAAAAAATGGCCAAAAATGGCACAAAAATTTCACAATTACAGTACCGATCAATAATGATATTTAGAAGCCATCTCAAAATAATCTTTTGGCCCAAACTCGGCGTTGGAACCTCGTTTTAAGTCCTCGACATACTTGAGTATGCCTGTGGGTTAAAACTCGGATCCGCCTTGATTTTGAACCAAAATCTTTATTTTGAGATGGCTTCTAAATATTTTACCACGAAAGCACGAAAATCTAAAAGCACGAAATTAGGTTTCATTTTTATACTTTTTCGTGATTCCGAACTTTCGTGTTTTCGTGATTCGTTTCTGTTTTTTAACTTTAACTAAAACATGAAAAAATGCTTTTAAGCGGCTATAATATTAGCTAAATTTGCTTCGAACATTTCCTGTGTCGCTTGGTCATGGGTCGCTGTCGAAGCAACACATACGACGCTCCTGAACCGCCGTCGCAGGAGCGGGCGCTCGAGAATGCAATGACCCATTTTCGCCATGGGCCCTGGGTGAGCCATTCAATCACCTTTGTTTTCAAAACAGGCTTGTTCACGGACGACAGACCCCGGCCGTGAACAACAAGGACGGCTCTTTTTCCCGTTGTGACGGCATCTTTAAGAAAATTCTCGAAAGCATCTCTTGCATCTTCCACGCCAAGACCGTGAAGATCGATGTGCGACTGTATCGAAAAAACACCGCGATGAAGTCGTTTGGCAATTTCAGGATGAATATGGTATCCTGTGCCTTCGATATATTCCGGCGTGTCCGCAACGACAAAACCTTCGCCGGATTCCACAAGATCGTTAAGTTGTTGAAGTGTTTCAATGTCCGGATCATTCCCGGGGTCGGTGGAAACACGGGCCACAGCAACGGGTTCCAAACGATCCCCTCTATGCATGATGGGTTCGACATCGGCCATGGCCTTCAGAAAAAGATCTTTTTCACTTATTGGCTTAGGCGAGTCTTTAATATCGTCGCAGGGCCTGAAAGTATCGATATTTTTTTCACGTGCTTCTCCGGCAGCTTCAATGTCATCATCAAGGCAAGGCCCGGAGTTTAATGTTTTGTTTTCAATCAGCTCTTTGAGTTCTTCAAAGGGTCTGAAGAATCCAGGTGTTTTGGAAGGTTTCATTGCGTTCCTCCCGAAAGCGTTTCAAAAAACGCCGATCCTCTCAACAGTAGCAAAAATCATACCAATAAAAAAACAGCTTCTTTGGCTTCGCCCTCCTTGTAACGAAAATAATCCCTGATAATTTGATGATGATCGAAAACAATGGGGTCCGGAAGATGATGTTTTGAAAACATCCCCAATTGCTTTGCATCGTCGGCAGGTTTGGGAACGCCCATTCCCTTTCCGATAAAAACCGTTGTGATGGTATGATGTCTGGGGTCTCGGCCAGGATCCGAATAGGTATGAAACTGTTCTTCGAGCACGACCTCAAGGGAGGTTTCCTCTCTGGCTTCCCGTACGGCGGCGGATTCCAGAGGTTCGCCGTAATCGACGAATCCACCGGGCAGGGCCCATCCATAAGGCGGATTTGTCCTTTCGATGAGGATAATCTTATCATTGATTTCAATGATGATATCCACCGTAACCCGTGGATTTTTGTATGTCTGTTTCATTACAATTCCGGCGCGCCTGACGGTATCAAACAGGCAAAGACCAGTGGATCTCTTCCCGCATTTCTAATCTGGTGATCTTCATGGCCGGGTATAAATACAATATGCCCTTTTCCCACCGGCGTCCATTTGCCGTCCGACAATACCTCACCGCTGCCGGAATGGATAACGATTTCATGTTCCCATTCATGTGAATGCTTTGGGGTATAACCATTTTCAGACAGTTCAAACACGCGCATGCAAAAATTTTCGGCGCCGTCGGATTTACCGATAACGACGCGGCCGGTCACGCCTTTGACGTGATCTGAATCGAAATGCTTGGGTTCCGCCTCCGAATAGTGTATGATTTTCATGCTCGACTCCTTTTGAAATGTTTATCGATAAAGTGGCATCATGATAACAACCTGTAATGTCACTGTCAAACCGTAAATAGAAAAGAGAAAAGAGGAAACCACCCCGCCCGCCTCGCCTGAGCGAGAGCGATGGCGGGCAGGGGATAAACACGAATAAACACAAATAAAAACATTCATGTCCATTTGCGTTCATTCGCGGTTATTTTTAAATGATGAAAATAGGATCCAAAAAATGGCGGAATATCATCTATGAGGGAGCGGAAAAACTTGGTGTTCCAATCGAGCAAGGAAACATGGAAAAATTTTCGATTCATGCCGTCGAGTTGATCAGATGGAATCAGAAGATCAATCTGACCGCGATTACGGATCCTATGGAAATTGCCGTGAAACATTTTTTGGATGCCATCGCACCGATTCCGCATATTTCACCCACAGGATCGCTGCTTGATATCGGATCCGGCGGTGGATTTCCCGGGATTCCGCTAAAGATATGCCTGCCGTCGGTTTCTGCAACCCTGATCGATGCTTCCCGCAAAAAAATCAACTTTGTAAAACATGTGATCCGGATTCTCGCACTTGAAAACATATATGCGTTTCATGTCAGGGCGGAGGACTTTGCCAAAAAACCCGAGGCGGCCCATCAATTTGACGTCATTATCAGCCGGGCGCTTTCTTCAATGACAACTTTTGCGGTGACGGCGATTCCTTTTCTAAAAAAAGATGGCGTCATTATTGCCATGAAAGGCGCCGTATCCGACCATGATTTCCGGATGATGCGTACATCTTTAAATAAAGCACCTGGAGCGCGAGGAACGGAGTTGGAAAGATATGAATTAAGTGTGAAAAGATATACGCTTCCGTATTTAAATTTAAATCGATCGATGATATGTTTGA
>CAZQAF010000157.1:0-3356 GCA_964591175.1 uncultured Desulfobacteraceae bacterium
CTTGGACTTGAACAAAAATGAGCATTTTTCAAAGGTCTCGATACATCAACGTGTTACTGTTGTTCTATCCGCAATTTTTGTCCCGGATATATTGTGCTGCCGGGTGTTAAGGCGTTGATGCGCAGAAGTCGATTTAGGGACATCTTGTGCCCCTGCGCGATATCGAAAGGACTGTCACCCCTTTTGACCACATAGGTCTTAAGATCATTCGAACTCAAATCTTCATCCTGGTTCCGGTCTTTGGATATCTTTAACACCTGTCCGATATGAAGTCTCGTCGTCGACAGGTTGTTCAATTCCCGGATCTTTTTGGTCGTGGTGCCGTATCGCTTGGCAATAATCCATAGTGAATCGCCGCTATGTACAACATGCGTCGAAGGAAGATTTGTATTGTTTTTATTGTATTTCGACGGGGTATATGAGGTCATCCGCCTGAGCGGTATCCTGAGCTTTTTACCTGCAACGATATAGCTGGATCGACGCAGGTTGTTGGCCCACATTATTTTCCTAACGCTGGAATGATATCGCCTGGCAATGGTTGAAAGGCTTTCGCCGTGTCTGATTCGATGATAGACATAAGCCGGCCGGGGTGGATATGATATGGGTATGTCATCCAAACTGGCAAGAAGGATGTTGGCTTTGCCCTTAGGAATCCTGAGCGGGTAATTTCCGTGAGGCAGTATTTTGTAACGAAGTTCAGGGTTTAGTTCACAAAGTTCTTGTTCGGGAACATTGATGGCTTTTGCAATATCTTTAAGATGAACCTGTTTTGAAACCATTACATTTTCGAATTGTAATGGTTTGTCGACGGATACGGCATCGAGCCCGTATTTTTTCGGATTGTTGATGATATGGAGTGCAGCCATAAAACGGGGAACATATCTGGCGGTTTCCCGGGGAAGACGTTCGTAAAGATCCCAGAAGTTGTCAAGATAATTGATATTCTGCGTCCGGATGACTTTAAGCACCTGGCCTTCCCCACAGTTATAGGCAGCCAAAACAGTTGACCAGTCACCGAAAATTTGATGCAGTTCTTTCAGATAGGCGATAGCCGCCCTGGTCGATTTAATCGGATCGATTCTTTCATCAATATATGTATCTCGGTTTAGTCCGAACTTATATCCGGTTGACGGGATGAACTGCCAGAGCCCGAGAGCCCTTGCTTTTGAAAGCGCATTGACCTTGAATCCGCTTTCAATTAAAGGAAGCCATGACAATTCAACCGGGATTCCGGCCGCCTTTAGCATTGGCAAAATCAGCGGGCGATATTTTCCGGACCGCTGGTAGGCTTTGATAAAAAATTTTTTTTCGCCGTGTTTGGTAAAGTTATCGATTTCTTTTTGTACGTGTTTATTCATTACCAAAGGGATGGCATTGTGATTTCCCTTGACCACGATATGCCGTGAAGCGTAAATTTCAAGAATGCGTTTTGAAATCGTAAAACGCAGATCTTCTTTTTGTTGGACGAGTTTCGCGTTGTCGTCGACATCGATTTTCAGGATTAACGCATATGCATGATCCAGAGCGTCCAGGGCGTTCTCCAGCTCTCCTTTTTGCCAAAAATCTTGGGATTCTTGACAAAAATCAAGGGCTTCATCGAGAATAGATTGTGTTTTATCCCCTTGAGAAGATTTTGCTGCCGCTTGATTATTGCTGTTTGAACCCGAGCCGGTATCTAAGTCGCTCGTTTTACTTTCAGAAGCTGCGGAATCTACAATCGAACGGTTTTGATTTTCATTGACGCTTTTTTCAGATGAAGCAGAAAGATCGGATGCGTCCGATGGGGGTGTTGCATCATTTTTATTTTGAGACAAGGTATTTTGGGCCTTATCCCCGATGGCGTTAGATGTGTTTTTATGTTCCGGCGTACTTTCATGATCCGAAAACATAGCTTGTTGTCGTGAAACAGGGTCATTATGAATGTTCTGAACACAGCCGCAAAAGAAAACAAACAGGATGACCGGCAAAAATACAATTCGTGGCTTTATCAAAGCGGGCTCCTCAATCGGTTTTAGCCGATAACATGTGAAACAAGTTTCATCAGCGTAAATGTTTTGATTTTCGATTACACAACATACGGCGATCTTGTCAAGGCTTTATCGCGTTGAAAAGCAGTATAATCGGTTCACCTTTATATAAAAAAGATAAGATGGTAATATTTTTTTCTTGCTTTTATGACGATATGTGCTTTCATTGGAAAATAAGCAAATAGTATGCCAAGGCGAAACAATTCGGAAAAATGCAAACAAATGATATTATCACAAAATATATACAGAATGTTAACCAAAGACTATAAAAACCACAGTGACCACCCGCCAAATATTTATGTCAATTTTTAATCACGCGTGGCAATAATTGATCAATATGTTATATCCGTAGAAAACAATAGAAAAGAAGAGATAAAGTCGATATTTTATTATTTAGATATATATTTTACCATATAATTTATGATTATCCAGTATATCGGTTAAATTCCGGGCTTGATAACTATTAAATATATTAGTACAAGAAATAGTTTTATGGAAGGCACAAAATGTTGATGAATGATGACCAAGATTTGGATTGCAAAAGGGCATTCATCTATAAAAATTAATATCGGGCTAAAAAATTCAGGATATACAATGTGTTGCCAGAGTAGCTCAGTTGGTAGAGCGCCTCACTTGTAATGAGGATGTCGCGGGTTCAACTCCTGTCTCTGGCTCCATATATGAAAATGTCTTTCAGGTGGGGTTCCCGAGTGGTCAAAGGGAACAGACTGTAAATCTGTCGGCGAAGCCTTCGGAGGTTCAAATCCTCCCCCCACCACCAGCCTCAAGGTAAGTCGTATGTAGGAGATTTCAGATTGTTATTGAAATCGAAAGAGACTACATGGCTTCTTACGTAACATGCGCTACACTTTTTGAGGAAACTTATCATAATCATCATATTAAATAAGAAATATTTTGCCGGTTGTCCTTAGGATATTTAAGCGGGAGTAGCTCAGTTGGTAGAGCTCTAGCCTTCCAAGCTGGATGTCGCGAGTTCGAGTCTCGTCTCCCGCTCCACATTGTATACAAAAGGCCGTAGTTTGAAATATAGATATATTATAATCGGTATTTTTCGATCATTCAGAGTAGGACTCGAAAGGCGTGCCCACGTAGCTCAGTCGGTAGAGCGCTTCCTTGGTAAGGAAGAGGTTCACCGGTTCGATTCCGGTCGTGGGCTCCATTGATTGGCGCGACAGGCCTGTACGAATAATCATAAATGGCCTGCATCAGTTTAAAACCGGGCACCTTGCTAAAAATCAATTCCAACAAACCATGGGAGGGTTTCGAAGATGGGTAAGGAAAAATTTGAAAGGACCAAGCCGCATGTAA
>CAZQAF010000158.1:0-3336 GCA_964591175.1 uncultured Desulfobacteraceae bacterium
ATGAAAAAACGCGTGAGAATCTTATTCTGGGTGGTGGTCACTTTTTGTTTGCTGGGTATGAGCCGCGGATTTGCCGAAACATCATGTATGCGCTGTGAGAGAGGGACGAAATTGGTCTGTATCGGGAACCCTGCATCCGTTGTCCTGGCAAAATGCGGTTCGCCGCTTTCCATCGTTGAGATAGGGTCCAAAAAAAGAACCCGGGGAAACAGAACCATTACCGGACAGGAAACGAGGACAAATCATGACGGCTACCGTACACACCCGAGCAGATCATCCACAACATTGACCCTCGAGGAATGGACATATTGTATTCAGGGATCCTACGGGAATGATTGTTACCTGTATATATTGAAATTTAAAGGGGATACCCTGACCAAGATAACCTCTACGCTGGAAAAAGGAAATTGAGATCGCTTCTAGTAAGCGTTTTTTCCTCCGCCCCATCTTCCTCCGCTACGCTTTGGTCCGCCGCGTTTTGCGCCGTCTCGATGTCCTTCGGAGCGGGGGCGGGCCTCATTGACATTGAGGCTCCGGCCTTTTAAATCTTCCCCATTCAAACCTTGGAGTGCGGACTCTGCCTGGGCTTTGTCGGCCATCAACACAAATCCGAACCCTTTTGATTTGCCGGTGTATTTATCTTTTATAACCCTGGCGGAATCAACGTCTCCAAACCTCTCAAAAGCTTGCTTTAAATCTTCTTCGGTTACTTCATACGATAGATTCCCTACGTAAATATTCATTCTGATCTCCTTCTTAAAAGATAATGCTTGTAAAGATAATGAAGAAGTCCATTGAGCCGGCAGGACGTATTCACCGGGTGTGCTTCTCCGCATCACTTCAATGTTTGCGTGGGCTAAATGTATGTGGTTAAACGCAATCGATAGTATTAGAAAGAAATGAACATCGCCGATGCAAGAAAGTAATCCGACTTTTTTGCAATCCGGCGCACTCCCTGTTGTCGATAGATCGTATCGAGATAGAAAGTGATGGTGTGTTCCCGAATTAATAAGATCTGAGGGGCTGCAAATTGACGGCTTGTTTACCTTTAGCAGTTTCTTTTAATTCAAAAGATACCCGGTCGCCCTTTTGTAAGCCGAAATGTCCAAATTCCTTGACACCTGACTTGTGAACAAACACATCTCCATATTCTTCAGTTTGTATAAAGCCGTAACCTTTTTTTTCACTGTACGATTTGACATAACCTTCCATCGATAGTTTTTCCTTTTTATATACCTTGTGCAAATACCCATGCGGTCATTTTGAAGGAAGGCCAACAAAAGGGTTCTCAGAGCAGACTCCAAAATAAATTCCGGAAATATACACAAGAAGTGAATAGTTAATTTAATCTTAAATTAAACCATGCATAATAACAAGTCAATAGTTTGACCTGGATGTTTTTTTTAAGGTAAGATGTAATTTAGGGCTCAAGAGTTCGGTGTTCAGCGTTCAGTGTTCAGGGGTTCTGGGGTTCAGGGCTTGTCCGCCTCCGGCGGATTCAGGGGTAATGGTTCCCGTCTTCGAGCGTTGGGTTTCGGGCTTCGCGCTTCGAGCTTCGACCCGACAAGCCGACCCGGCTTCACTCTCAGACCTCGGACTTCCGCCCTCGGATCTCTTTGCCGTCTCCTTGACAAATCGAATTGGAGGCTTACACTGAAATCTATACGACAAAGTCTCACAAACTATGGAGGTGATTATGGAACTTCGCAGTCTCGGTACTTCCGACATCAAAATTTCCCCGATCATTATGGGAACCTGGCAGGCCGGCAAGGACATGTGGGTGGGCATCGATGATGCTGAAACCACAAAGGCCTTAAGAGCGGCATATGGTGCGGGGATCACGACATTCGATACGGCAGAGGTCTATGGGGACGGTCATTCGGAAAGAATTGTCGGGAAGGCCCTTCATGAAGTGCGTGACCGGATCGTGATCGCCACCAAGGTATTTTCAAATCACTTAAGGTACGATCAGGTCATCGATGCATGCCACGGCTCTTTAAAAAATCTGAATACCGATTACATCGATCTCTATCAGATCCATTGGCCCCCGGGTTCCTTTGGCGCTCAAAAAGTTCCGTTGGAAGAAACCATGCGCGCCATGAACGACCTGAAAACCCAGGGTAAAATTCGCGCCATCGGCGTTTCCAATTTTTCCCGCATGCAAATGGAAAAAGCAGCAGCATACGGAAGAATCGACAGCCTCCAGCCGCCCTATTCGTTGTTTTGGCGTAAAGTCGAAACCGATGCATTGCCGTATTGCCGCGAAAACCATATGACGGTGCTGGCGTATTCTTCCATGGCCCAGGGCTTGCTGACCGGAAAATTCGAACCGGACCACACATTTGCCAAAGGCGATCACCGCTTCAAAAACAAACTGTTTCAACCGGAGAATTACAAGCGGGTCCACGAGGCATTGGATAAACTCCGACCCATCGCAGCGGCGAATCATATCACTTTGGGACAACTGGCGCTGGCCTGGCTTATTTCCCAACCGGGCGTGACCGCCATCGCAGGTGCCCGCAACGCCGAACAGGCCGTTCAAAATGCCGCGGCCGGAAATGTTCGGCTGTCCGATAAAGACTTGGCGGCTGTGGATGAGATCGGAAAAATCGTCACCGATCCATTGGATGACGATCCGGTGATGTGGAATTGGTAATATGAAATATTGCAATCAATGCGGTTCAAAACTGACGTATCGCATCCCTGAAGGCGACGAACGGCCGCGTTTTGTATGTGATGCCTGTCAGACCGTCCATTATCAAAATCCCAAGCTGGTGGTGGGCTGTATTCCTGTATGGAAGGACAAAATTTTATTGTGCAGGCGTTCCATCGAGCCGCGTTACGGCAAATGGACCATTCCGGCAGGCTTTTTTGAACAGGGAGAGACCGTGGAAGACGGGGCAAAACGGGAGCTTTATGAGGAGGCCCGTGCATCCGTGGACTTTCTCGAACCCTATGCCCTTTACAATCTTCCCTTTATCAGCCAGGTCTATCTGATCTTTCGGGGACCGCTGAAGGATAAAAATTTCAGGGCAGGGTACGAGAGCTTGGAAACGCTGTTGTTCAAGGAACATGAGATTCCCTGGGATGATCTGGCGTTTACGGTGGTCAGAGATGTGCTTCACCAATATTACAGAGATGTCACAGCAGGCGTCTTTCCCTTTCACATGGGCGATATCTCGCCCGGGGGCGTTCCGCTTAAATAGAAGTGATTTCAAAACCTCCCCTCGGACTCAATCTTTCATATTATTTATTGTGTAAGTCCCGTCAAACAAGAAAAGTTAATGTATCCGAACTTTTTGTGTTTCTCGCGAAGGGACGAAAAACAATTTTGTG
>CAZQAF010000159.1:0-1066 GCA_964591175.1 uncultured Desulfobacteraceae bacterium
CTGAACTCTGAACTCTGAACACTGAACACTCAATGCAAGAAAGGACGGGCGATGTTTAAAGAAAATCTCAGCAGAATCATACAGAAACAAAATCTGAATGAAGAACAGATGTCCCGGATGATCACCGATATTTTTTCCGGGAATATCACGGATGCGCAAATCGGCGCCATGATGGCTGCTTTGGCCACAAAAGGAGAAACTTTCGAGGAACTGGCAGGGGCAGCCCGGGCCATGCGACGTAAAGCCGTTCGCATCCAGGCCTCGGCCGCAACGGTTGTCGACACCTGCGGCACCGGCGGTGACGGCGCACATACGTTTAACATTTCGACCACCACGGCATTTGTGGTGGCGGCATGCGGCGTAACGGTAGCCAAACACGGAAACCGCTCTGTGTCGAGTGAATGCGGCAGTGCGGATCTTCTGGAGGCCCTGGGGGTAAAAATCGATACGGATCCTGAAATCGTGGAAGAAGCGGTCCAGGATATCGGCATCGGCTTTCTTTTTGCGCCCAGGTATCACAGCGCCATGAAGTATGCCGCAAAGGCAAGAAAGGAAGTGGGGCTGCGGAGTATTTTCAATATGCTGGGCCCACTGACAAATCCTGCCGGCGCCAATTGCCAGCTTCTGGGGGTTTATGCGCCACAGCTTACGGAAATGTTTGCCCATGCGCTGCTTTTGCTGGGCGCAAAACGATCGCTGGTGGTTCACGGTCATGATGGGTTGGATGAAATCTCGGTGTGTGCGCCGACCCGTGTCTCAGAACTCAAAGACGGCCTGATTCGGACATACGACATATACCCGGAGACTTTTTTCGGAGAACCGGCAGCGCCCGAAGATCTTTTGGGGGGGAATCCCGAAGAAAACGCTCAAATTACCCGGAACATATTGAACGGAGAAAAGGGTCCCAAACGAAATATCATACTGATCAATACCGCCGCGGCGTTGATGGCCGCCGGTCAGGCAAATGATCTCAAGGAAGGCATCCAGCGCGCAGAAACCGCCATCGACGAAGGCGCTGCTACTCAAAAGATGGAAGCGCTCATAGATTATACCCGGAGCAATTGAT
>CAZQAF010000159.1:1166-3297 GCA_964591175.1 uncultured Desulfobacteraceae bacterium
TATGAAAAAAGATTTTTTAAGAATAATTGTGGAAGATAAAAAGCGGGAAATCGCCGTGGCAAAACAGCTCATGCCGGAATCTGTGCTTCGGGAAAAAGCCTTCAATCCCCGAAAAAAACGTCCTTTTTTTAAAAAATTGCAGCATCCCGGACCACTTGGCATAAATATCATTGCGGAAATCAAACGCGCCTCCCCTTCCAAGGGAGACATTCATCCAAATCTGGATCCTGCGGTTTACGCTTCAGCATATGAGGCGGGGGGCGCTGCTGCACTCTCTGTTCTCACCGACGGGCCCCACTTCAAGGGCAGTCCCGAAGACTTGAGAATCGCCCGGCAGACCACATCGCTTCCGGTCCTTCGAAAAGACTTTCTGATCTCTGCTTACCAGATTTTCGAATCCGCGGTAATGTCGGCTGACGCGGTTCTTTTGATCGTTCGTATTCTTTCCCGGCAGCAGCTTAAAGATTATCTGAGCCTGTGCAACGAATTGGGACTGGATGCACTGGTTGAAATCCATTCGGAATCGGATATTGAAAAAGCTTCCCTGGCAGGCGCCCGTCTCATCGGCATCAACAACCGCAATTTGAAATCTTTTAAAACCGATATTGAAACCGCCGTTCGAATGAAATCACTGCTGGACGAGGATCAGGTAGCGGTCGCCGCCAGCGGCATTCAATCCCGAAAAGATATCGATATGGTTATCGATTCAGGAATATGGAATTTTTTGATCGGCGAAAGCCTTGTTCGCGCAAAAAATCCAAAAGAATTCCTCGAATTCCTGCACGGGAAACCAACCGGCCCATAGCCCAAACCAAGAATGCTAAAGAAGAGAATAAAGATCACTTTTGTCTGAAGTCCATTGACTATTGAATTACAAATATGATGATCTTGTAAGAAGGTTAAAAAGTCTCGTTCTTGTCATTCCCGCGAAAGCGGGAATCCAGTTATTTGGGCTTATTCTGTACTCCCGCTTTCGCGGTAGTGACGTAATTAAGGTAGAGCCATTCATCTTTAATTCGTTACAGAGCACCAAGTTTTCAATGTTAAAACAAGAGACCTTTGAAAAAGGTCTCAACAAATCGCTTGCATCATGTTAAGCTGGATGTTTATAATTAGAAGCTATCTCAAAATAATCTTTTGGCCCAAGCTCTGCGTTGGAGCCTCGTTTTAAGTCCTCGACATACTTGAGTATGCCTGCGGGTTAAAACTCAGCTCCGCCTTGATTTTGAACCAAAATCTTTATTTTGAAATGGCTTCTATTTGTTTATTGAGTTTCATTAGAGCAACGGTCAATGATGGCACAACAGATTATACCCCGCGTCAAAATCTGCGGTATCACCCGTGTTCAGGATGCCCTTCGATGTGCGGAACTTGGCGCCGACGCCATTGGATGCGTTTTTTATTCCAAAAGCCCGAGACATCTATCCAGGGACCAGGCCAGGGATATCTGTGCCGCTACGCCGGACCATGTAAAAACCGTGGGGGTATTTGTGGACGAAACGTTTTCGAGCATCATGGCGTATGTTGAATACTGTCATCTTTCGACGGTTCAGCTCCACGGCAAAGAACCGCCCGAATTGGTGCGCCGTCTCCGAAGAGAAAACATTCATGTGCTAAAAGCATTATTTGCCGACGGCTACCCGACATTTGACGATGCGCCGAAATATCCGGCATCGGCCTTTCTCGTTGAATGCGGCCGGGGAAAACACCCGGGCGGAAATGCACTGGCGTGGAACTGGGAAGCCGCCAAAAACTTTGGAAAAGAATATCCGTTGATCCTTGCGGGCGGGCTCGATCCTGAAAATGTGGTGCCGGCCGTTCAAATGAGCGTTCCCTGGGCCGTGGACGTCAGTTCCGGTGTGGAATCGGCCCCCGGCCGGAAAGACTTTAGCAAAGTGGCGGCATTTATGAAGGCCGTGTCCGGCTGCGGCTTTAAAAAACATGCGAAAAATATTTTTTAAATTTGAATTCCGCGCTCTTTATTGCGCAGGATGAATTTAATGGGGGTAGCAGTTTATGTCCCGCTTCAAAAGCGGGATAAATTTTTCTTTCATACGATTTTATAAGGGGTAATACATGGGACGAACGATCGAACTTAAACGAGTGGTGATCACCGGCCTGGGAATGGTTT
>CAZQAF010000160.1:0-3111 GCA_964591175.1 uncultured Desulfobacteraceae bacterium
GGATATTTTTTAATTTACGGATAAACATTCGGGTGATCTCCAGAGAAACATCGTGTTCGAAAATCTCTCCCTCCGGCGTTTGCCCTCTGATTTTACCGTCGATCAGAAACATGTCAAAAAGCTTCTTCCCGATCTTCGTCCGCGCATCCAACCGTGTTCCGGCCCCATGCCGGCGAAACGCACGGGTGTGGGAAGTCCCCATATCCGCCAAAAATTTCATAAAATTAAGCATTCTTCCCAGCCGAAGAAGGGTAACGGCCTCTCTTCTGGAAGTTATGTGTGAGATCGGCAAGGCGCTGGAACGCATGAGGGAAAACGTATCCGGTAGAATCTTCAGCGCCCGGCACCGTTCATAATCCCGGCTCCCGGGCGCGGGATAAAAGATCGAGATGCCGGCAAGGACCCTTCTGGCCGCCAGAAAAATCAAGTCATCCAGGGATTCTTCGGCGGACTGATTCGGCGCACCGGCGATCACATACCCCACGGCATCCATCCCATATTTTTCAGCGGATTTCAAAGCACGATCAAAGGCGTTCCGGACATCGGGCCGGTTGAAACGCGAGAGCTGAACCAAAGACGTCGATCCCAGCGCCAGGTTCAGGGTCTTGAAGCCGGCGATCTGCATGTCATGAATCATCGCATCATCCAGCGTCTTCGGTAAAAGGCCGTTCATGGCCCTTAATTCCAGCCCGTATCCGTTAAAACGACGGTCGATTTCCTCCAGCAGTTGCCGGAACCATTTTTTATCAAAAGAAAGATTTTCATCTTCAAAATCCAAGAACCGGATATTGTATCGGGTGACGGCGGTTTCGATCTCATTCATTACGGATTTCACGCTTCTGCGGCGGAAAGGGAGCGGCGAGTCCGCGCCCAGGCTGCAGTAAGTGCATTTCATCGGACATCCTCGGCTGGCGGTGATCACCGCGCTTTTTTTATGCTTTCTTTGATAAAAATCGTTATCGATAAGATCGACCGCCGGCGGCGGCAGACGATCAAGATCCTCGGAAAAAACCGGTTCACCGATATGCAGGCTCCCGTCTTCTTTTCTGAAAACGATTCCGGGTATCGAGGCGATGTCGCCACCGTTTTTAAGGACCCCGGCAAGGAGCGGCATCGAGACCTCGCCTTCCCCCCGGATGGCAAAATCAATGGCCCGATGTTCCATGGCGTGTTCGGGAAAAGCGGTGGGATGGTGTCCGCCGACAACGATCCGGCATGAAGGATGAAATCGTTTGACGGATTCGGCAGCCCTTAGCACTTCCGAGAAATAGGGTGTGAACAAGGCTGAAATACCCACCAGAAATGGTCCGGAATCACCGGCGAACCGCCCGATATGCTCGAAGCTGTATCCAAAATGCCGATAATGATGAAACAGTCCGAACGGGGATCGATCCGGCTTGTCGTAGAATTGCCGGAGATATTTCATTTCCCCGGGCAAGTCGATGATCCGGGATCGTGAAGTGGAAAGTGCGTCAAGGATTTTTACGGAAAATCCCCGGGCCCTGAGGGCCGCAGCAATACAGGCAAGGCCGTATGGAATGGTTCTTTTAGCGGTCAAATAAAAGTCGCTAATCGGCGGTTGTATGAGAAGAATATCGGTCAAGGCGATGGGTTCCAATCTTGGGATTTTACCTAAAAATGCCTTCCCTTCAGGTAGTATACAAGGCCTTTATTAGCATCACAGATCCAAATCGTGTCAATTTAAATTTTCTCTAGGAGCGGGGTATTTCGTTTGACATGTATATGTTCTTATCTTATCGTGGTTGTATAGCATAATAAGTGACCGAAATAAAAACTAACAATGCACAGGCGACGGAGGAAATAACATGGACCGACAACAGCAAGCCGAGAAACTTGCGGAATCCTGGAAAAAAGACTCCCGATGGAAAAACATAGAACGATCCTACACCGCCGATCAGGTGGTCAAGCTTCGCAGCTCCGTCCAGATCGAATATACCCTCGCCCGTTTAGGCGCTGAAAGGCTCTGGCACTTGATGCACTCGGAACCTTATGTCCAGGCATTGGGCGCATTGACCGGCAATCAGGCCGTACAACAGATACTGGCGGGACTGAAAGCCATTTATCTCAGCGGCTGGCAGGTCGCGGCCGACGCAAACACCGCCGGACAAACCTATCCGGACCAGAGTCTTTATCCGGCCGATAGCGTTCCGGCGGTGGTCAGAAAAATAAACAATGCGTTGATTCGGGCCGATCAGCTTCAGTTCTTGCATGACAGAGGCAATATCCATTGGCTGGCCCCCATTGTCGCCGATATCGAAGCGGGTTTCGGCGGACCGCTCAATGCCTTCGAACTGGTCAAGGCCTGCATCGAGGCCGGAGCAGCGGCGGTTCATCTGGAAGATCAAATATCCTCTTTGAAAAAGTGCGGCCACATGGGCGGAAAGGTTCTGGCACCCTCTTCCGAATTTTTGCGAAAATTTGCGGCCGCCCGGCTGGCTGCCGATGTCATGGGCGTGCCCACGCTGATGGTGGCAAGAACCGATGCCAAAGGCGCCCGCCTGACCCGGAGCGATATAGACCCCATCGACCAACCGTTTTTGACCGGAAGAAGAACCCTGGAGGGGTATTACGAGATCAAAGGCGGCCTGGACCTTGCCATTGCCAGGGCCCTGTCCTATGCGCCCTACGCGGACGTGATTTGGTGTGAAACCTCGACGCCGGATCTGGGTGAGGCCCGGGAATTTGCCCGGGCCATTCTGAAAGAATTCCCGGATAAACTGCTGGCCTACAATTGTTCGCCATCGTTTAACTGGCGGCTGCATATGGATGAGGCCGCAATCCTGAAATTTCAGGAAGAACTGGGAACCATGGGGTATAAATTTCAATTTGTCACCCTGGCAGGATTCCATGCTTTGAATGCCGCCATGTTTGAATTGGCCCACGGGTATAAAGCCGAAGGTATGGCCGCCTACTCACGGTTTCAGCAGCATGAATTCCGGATGGAGAGCCAGCTGGGTTACAGCGCGGTAAAGCACCAATCCTTTGTGGGCGCAGGCTACTACGATGAAGTCCAAACCATCATCACCGGCGGCGAGACCGAAACAGCCGCCCTCAAGGGTTCCACCGAAGAAGAGCAGTTTCATGAAGCAG
>CAZQAF010000161.1:0-3011 GCA_964591175.1 uncultured Desulfobacteraceae bacterium
GTTGAAACATTTCGTGACATGAGCATCGTTGAGGAACTGCGCAAAGAACTCCACGGCCGTTTTCAAATTGGTGATATGGTCAGCCGCAGCCAATCCATGCATAAAATATTTACAATTCTACCCCGGATAGCCGAAAGCGACAGTACGGTATTGGTCCAAGGAGAAACGGGAACCGGTAAGGAACTTCTTGCCCGGGCCATCCATAATTTGAGCTCCCGGCACGACAAACCGTTTGTCGCTATCAACTGCGGCGCCTTACCGGATACGTTGCTGGAATCCGAACTTTTCGGATACAAGGCCGGTGCTTTTACCCATGCCGTAAAAGACAAACCCGGCAGCTTTGCTCTTGCCGAAGGGGGCACCGTTTTTCTGGATGAAATCGGTGATGTAAGTGCTGCATTTCAGGTACGGCTGCTGCGTGTTCTCGAGGAGGGAGAATTTCAACCTCTAGGGAGTGTAAAAACAGTCAAAGCAAATATCCGCGTCTTAGCGGCAGCCAATAAAGATCTTCCCACTCTGGTTGAAAATGGTCAGTTCCGAGAAGATCTTTATTATCGCATCAATGTTATACGACTCACACTTCCGCCCCTTCGAGATCGCAAGGAAGATATCCCGCTTCTTATTCACCGGTTCATCGCAAAGATGAACACTATACGCGGAAGAGCCGTAACCGGCATAGATAAAAAAGCGCTGGAACCTCTGATGTCTCATAATTACCCCGGTAATATCAGGGAATTGGAAAATATCATCGAACACGCCTTTGTACTCTGTGCCAACGGTATTATCCTGCCGCAACATTTGCCGGACGGGTTTATTTCTCAAACGCCAACCTCAGCCGATCATAACAACTTTGGAAGTGAGCTAAAATCAGCCGAAGCACGGGTGATCCTCGATGCGCTTAAACGAAACAATTATAGCCGGTTGGCGGCAGCTCACGATCTCGGGCTGCACAAAAGCACACTTTTTCGAAAAATAAAAAAACTCGGAATTACACTTCCTAAAATCGACGGACGTTCAGCATCTCATTAAAGTTGCAATATTGCAATTTCACATCTTCATACCGTCGCATTTCTGCTATGATTTCCATGATTTTCTGTCTTGCCCAAACAGAAATGGATAGTCGTATCTTGTTGTATTTTATATCTTTTTCTATTTGACAGTAATTACTACTGCGGCATGGCATGGTGATTGCACTTCTTTTAAACAGAAAGGAGCAAATCACAACATGAAAATGGCGCTAACTGTCTGGGAAAATCGGATTTCGCCGGTGTTTGATGCCGCACAAATGCTGCTTGTGGTGGAAATTGAAAACAACAAGATTATCAGCAGGCATTACGAACCGCTTTATCCTGAATTACCCACACGTCTGGCAGGAAGGATGGCGGAAATGAATGTTACAGTTCTTATTTGTGGCGCCATTTCGGAAATGCCTGCCAACATACTTGAAGCAAACGGCATAAGACTTGTTCCGTTTATTACCGGTGATGCCGGTGAGGTCATCGATGCTTATGTAAAAGACGTTCCGTTTATGCCGAAATTCTCAATGCCGGGATGCGGTCGTGAACGTCACAGATATGCAGGAAAAGGGAGAAGGCATGGCGCTCATTTTGCTCATGGAAGGGAGGTGATACATATGCCAAGAGGCGATGGAACAGGACCCCAAGGTCGGGGATCAGGAACCGGAAGGGGTCAAGGCGGATGCAAACCCGGCAAGAAAAGTAGAAAATCAGGAATAAATATCGGCCAGAGACCAGGAGGTGGCAAAGGTAGAGGACAGGGCCGAGGCAAAGGTGCCGGACAAGGTCGAAATCCGGAAGAATTTTCGGAAAAACAAAACCCGTAATTATACATTACAAAAAGATAATTTTCTACTTTAACCATTTAACAATCTCTTTGGAATAAAGGAGGTGATCGTAATGCCAGGATTTGATCGAACCGGTCCAATGGGCTTCGGCCCGATGACCGGCGGACGAAGAGGGCTTTGCAACCCCGCAAGCACGGGATATGGCCGTGGATTTGCCGGAACTTTCGGTTTTGGCAGAGGCATGGGACTCGGCCGTGGTTTTAGGGGTGGTTTCGGCAGAGGGATGGGTCGTGCATTTGGAAGGAACTTCTGGAATCAACCGCCATATTATCCGGCATATGAACAAGGCCCTGAAGATGAGCTGAATATGCTGAAGGCCGAGGCGAATACCCTAAAGAACAGCCTTGAAATGATCAATCGGAGAATTGCTGAAATTGAAAAATCTTCGGAATAAATCGTTTCAGTTGATTCATGCAAAACAAACCGGGTGCTTTGCACCCGGAAGCAACTCATCTTTTGATAAAGCCGGTTGTTCAGGACTCGGCAGTTGCTATGCAAAGAATTGGGATAAGGCGTAATGAAATGAGTCAATCCAGAGATATGATTACGGTTCATGTGAATGTTGACATCACCGCCACATCGCTGCAAACCATTGTTGAGAATGTGAAACGTATTGCGGGGCGGGACGAAAAAGGTGTGTACCGCGTGAACACCGCAGATAAAGTAAGTGAAATAATCTCGCGGTTTCTTCGGGACAAAGATTTTGAAGGTTATGTTAAACGCGATGAACATTATTGAAAGGAAATTACACACAAGGACGGGCAGTTGTGACTCACAACTGCCCCCTGTTCATTGAAAAAAGCGACACCCTATACAAACAGAAAATCGAACTGAGGATTTCATTTTATTTGTAAAAATTCAATCCGACATGGGAGAAAATAGATATGAAAATAGCCGTCACATCTACAGGGCCCGCACTCGATGATCAGATCGATCCACGTTTTGGCCGGTGTGCCCATTTTGTTATTGTGGAGACCGATGACATGAGTTTCGAGGCCTTTGATAACGAGAGCATCGCCTTGGGTGGAGGCGCCGGTATTCAATCGGCCCAGTTTGTGGCATCCAAAGGAATAGATGCCGTAATAACGGGAAACTGCGGACCCAAAGCGCTTCAAACACTTTCTGCTGCCAAGATCCGGATTTTTGC
>CAZQAF010000162.1:0-2950 GCA_964591175.1 uncultured Desulfobacteraceae bacterium
AAGTTTGGTGGTTCGGAAAATGATCTCATCAATTGTTTCCTTTTCAAAACTATCCCATTGAACAGGCGTATTGGCTTTGTAGAGTTTTTTCAGTATTTTGATACTTTCATAACCTGCCTCCTTTGTTGAGATGTTTCTTAAAAAATGCCCCAGAGGTAAGGCTATGATATCTTTTTGATGTATTCTATGTTTTACGAAAATTATGCTGTTGAGATACTGATTGGTGAAAGGAAAATATTCTTAAAAATGAAACCGTGCGCTCAATTGCAGAAATCAAAAGTGACGGATTAAAGATTTTGAGGCTATGCTATTATGCATGGTGAGGCTATATTCCGCTTTTAATGAGTTTATTAGTTCTTTGACAGACACAATTTCATTCACCCGGTAAGCATTCTGGCCGGCAAAAGCAAAACCATTTTTGAATTTACCTCGGCGCGCGCACTCCAATGCCAGGGCAATACAATACGGGCTTTTTTCAAGATCGCAGGTTTTGATACAGTGATAGGGGCATTTCAGCGGTCTTTTTTCGCCGTTGTTGATACGCTCGATAAACTCATTCCGAATGACTCTACCCGGTAGACCAACCGGGCTTTTGATGATCATCAAATCCTCAGCCTTAGCTTTCACATACATCTCTTTAAAAGCTTTGTCCGCATCGCATTCATGGGTTGCAACAAATCGAGTCCCCATCTGAACACCGGCCGAACCGATCTGTAAGGCATTGTAGATATCTTCGCCGCTATAGATACCGCCAGCGGCTATCACGGGAATCGTCTTTTTTTCAGAGCGCTCAAACGGTTCTACGGCTTCAATAACATCTTTTATCAGATGTTCCAAAGCAAAATCCGGATCGTCGAGCTGTTCGGTCCTAAACCCGAGATGCCCTCCGGCCATAGGGCCTTCCACCACAAATGCGTCAGGCAGGTAGCTGAATCTGGACAACCACTTCTTGCACAGAATGTTTGCCGCTCTTCTTGAAGATACGATGGGCACCAGTTTGGTTTGGTCACCGTCCCGGAGGTAACCGGGCAGATTCAGCGGGAGCCCGGCGCCCGAGAAAATAATATCGATCCCTTCCTGGATGGCCGTCCTGACCGTATCTCCAAAATCCGTTGATGCAACCATGATATTTACGCCTAAAATGCCCTGGGTCAGGTCTTTGGCTTTTCTGATCTCTCTTTTCAAGGCCCCAATTTGAGCCTGGGCGCCGTCGGTGGTGATGCAAGGTTCATTGATACCGATCATGATAGTAGCGATGACGCCGATGCCTCCTTCATTGGCCACGGCGGAGGCCAGGCCGGAAAGAGAAATTCCTACGCCCATCCCTCCCTGAATAATCGGAAGTTTACTGACAAGATGGCCAATTTTCAACGGAGGCAATTCCATATAGATATTCCACCTTTAATTCCTGACATACCATCAAAGCAGGTTTAAACATCTCAATAAAAAGTTCATATAAGGACAAATCCCCAAAAAAGGATTTGCTCTATTGAAAAACGATATCACAAATATTTTCGACCTCTGATATTTACGCTTTTATTGCAGAAATCAGTAAAACGACTTAGCTCTTGAAATAACAACATTGTGGGATCAAAAATGAAAAAGCAGGACCATTTTTGAATGACCCTGCCAATACGATGACCCCCTAAGATGCCGTTATATTGTCCTGAAAAGATGCACGAACACCCAAGAAACCTTTTTAGATGCCACCCTTAACTTCCTTTTTTAAAATAACCTTTGGAGGCCGTTAGGCCATCTCATGGTTTATTATAGTTTGTTGAAGTTGGGTAAAATATAATATATCGTAAGTACTTCCCTTTGTCAAGACCTTAATGGAGACTGATAAAGATGTAACCGGATATGTCAATTTGTTGGAGTTGAATGTAAAATAAAAAGCGAATATAGAGCGTTTCGCTTCAAACCTATCCAGTCCAGCGAATTATCGGTGAAAATTGAAGATAACATTTATCTCATATCAATGAAATTATAGATATCACAACCGCTGACGAACTGCAAAATTCAAGATAAATTGCAGATCAACGGTTTGGGACTGATGATTTCATATCCAAATCGTAACTATATTAAAGTCGTCTGAATCGAAGGTTTAAGGCAGGAATCAATCATTGAGCTAATGAATTTAATTTCCCAGAAAGCATATTCTGGGCTATTATTCAACATAGAACAAGCGCCCCGCCTCAAATCAGGAAGGGCACTTGTTTATAGATTTGAAATCTATGGTTTTCCGAAAAGGATTCTTATTCAGATTTTTCTGCGTTTAACGTCTCGGTCTCCGATTTCATGTTTGTATTTTCAGTTTCATCAGATGCAGTCGACGTATCAAATGATGGTTCTTCTTTTTTCCTGGTATCTTTGAGCTCGTCGAAGCCAAGGTAAAGCGCCAATCCGCCTCCAAGAAGTAGTGTTACTGGGATGGCACCAACAAAAAACTGCAAAAAGTATTTCCACCATACTGACATTCCAATGATACCCAACGCAGCTACGACCGCCCCACCAATTAGTGTTTTCATAAAACCTCTTCCTCCTTTAATTAATTCCCCAGAAAGCATATTCTGGGCATATATTCAATTATATTATTAAAGGACTCAACACAGTGGCCAGTGTTAATATATTCGATGCAAGATTCCTGGCCTTAATCTTCAATGCCGTCAAATTGATGATTCGTAATAGGAATCATTAATCCGACCCTCTGTGAAAATCAAGCAAATTGTTGGAAAATCGAAATTACATGTTTCTTGCCAATATTTAGGCTGTAAACTATTTAGAAAACATTGTGATATCTGCCAAAATTTTCGGCTTGAAATTCTGGTTTATTTTGGAAAACCGCATAATATATGCCACGTAGAGATGTTTTCTAAGGATTCAATTTGGTAGAATCTTAAAATAGTATTATTTTAATAAGATATAACTTGTAATAAAAATGGGAGCTGAA
>CAZQAF010000163.1:0-1289 GCA_964591175.1 uncultured Desulfobacteraceae bacterium
GGTTGGGAATCGGGGATGTCACCTTGCCTTTGCCCCCGGCATGTGTTCGGGCATTCAAGAAAGGTGTTGAAGAAATGGCCTCGGCCAGCACCTTTCGCGGATACGGCCCGGAGCAGGGGTACGGGTTTTTAAGGGAAAAAATCGCTTCCAACGATTATCGATCATTGGGAGCGGATATCGATCCAGATGAGATCTTTATCAGTGACGGCGCGAAATGCGATACCGGAAATATTCAAGAACTTTTTGCAACGGACATTCGCCTGGCGATTCCGGACCCCGTGTACCCGGTGTATCTGGATACAAATGTCATGGCCGGACGAACCGGAAACTTCAGTAACGGAAGATACAACAATATCAACTATATGGATAGTATACCCCAGAACAATTTTATCCCGTCTCTTCCTGAAACGCCGGTTGATTTGATTTATCTATGCTTCCCGAACAACCCTACCGGTGCGACAATATCCAGAGACCTTCTGAAAAAATGGGTCGATTTTGCCCGTTACCAAAAATCCCTGATTCTTTATGATGCAGCTTACGAAGCCTTTATTCGAGACCCGGATCTCCCCCGCTCCATTTATGAAATAGAAGGCGCACGTGAAGTGGCCATCGAGTTCAGGAGCTTTTCTAAAACCGCAGGCTTTACCGGCACCCGGTGTGCCTATACGGTGGTTCCTAAAACCTGCATCGCCTATGACGGCAAAGGACAACGGCATAAATTACACGGACTGTGGAATCGCAGACAATCCACCAAGTTCAACGGTGTTTCCTATCCGGTTCAAAGAGCGGCAGAGGCAGTATACAGTGATGAAGGAAAAACTCAAGTCATTGAAACGGCAAATTATTACCTGAAAAATGCCGCTTTGATTCGAGAAGAAATAACATCCCTTGGTTTTGAATTGGTAGGCGGCGAAAATTCACCTTATATTTGGGTCAATTGCAAAAGAGATGCCTGGGGATTCTTTGATTTACTGCTCGAAAAAGCCGGTGTGGTGACAACCCCGGGTCCGGGGTTTGGTCGCTGCGGGGAAGGGTTCATCCGCATCAGCGCCTTTAACAGTTATAAAAACGTTGAAAGGGCGATGGCCCGGATCAAGGATGCGTTGAACTGACTGAGGATTAGGAAATAGGAAAGAAATCCGCGGATCAACATGAATAAACACAAATATGTTGAAAATGAGAAAAAAAGGCGGGAAGTTTAGAAAGTTGGTAGGGCTCAAAGCCGCCGATCTTCTTAATTTCTTAGACCTTTAAACTTTGAGCCGCGAATCGCTGAACACTGAACACTG
>CAZQAF010000163.1:1389-2708 GCA_964591175.1 uncultured Desulfobacteraceae bacterium
AGATGTGTCTTCAAAAGATGTATGACAAAGGATAGGATTCTTTCATTGACTTCAAGGAACTCGATCCCGGTTCGAAATATGCCGGAATCGGTGGCATTGCAATAAACGACTCGTCCTTTAATGCGATTTGTTTTGTTTTCGATGTCGATGCCCAAAAAAAGGATATTTTGCCACTCAAATGAATGAGGTGTTTCTATAAGGATTCCGCCCTGACTGATATTAATCGCTTTCCCAACCCCTTCTTTTAGAGGGTTGCCATTGTCATCCATGCAAATATAACCCACACGGTTGTCGGTTTCGATCCTCGGGTATCTTCTTCTCTCTATTCCTTTCAAAGCCCCGCTCCTTATAGTCACGAACATGCTCATTCAATTATGGTTTCATTCAATAGTTGTATAGAGAATTCCGATGTATAGCAGATCTCATTTGCGAATCAATCATTTTTTCAGGTATTATGCAAAAAAGGCTGTTTAGGATGGCGGATCAGAACCAAACGGTTTTGATAAAACACAGTTAAGATCCCGCAAGCTTATCTGCGGGAGTTTCATAAAATCGTTAGACGATTTTATTCAGAAAAAGGCGTGATGAAAATATACTCCAAGGTGCTTAAGCTGTAATCAATTTCCATGGACAAGAAAAGCGAAATCGAATGGAGGGTAACAACGGCATTTTTATCGGCGTCTTGGTTGCCGACGCTGCTGATACGTTTTATAATCCCCTCATTGACCAGTTTCACTTGCCCGTAATGGTTTTCCAATGTCTTAAAGTCAATCTTCATATCATTTCGATTTTTGTACTTAAAATACTGGCCCAATAAATACATGGATGCCGTGCGGACGGTGGTTTCTTCAACGGAGGAAAAGGGAAGGTGAAATCGCGCCATGGGTTTTAAAAAGTCCATAATCGGACAATCGCTGGTGGCCATGATCACGCCGAAAATTGTAGAAAGACCTTCCATAATAGATGTTTTTTTAGAGTAAGTTCTATCTTCGGTTTCACACACTACCGTGCAATGGTGATAGGAGAGAACATCTTTGAAGGTTTCGACCAATTCCATCATATTGGCTGCAATGGGGCAATGGAGATTATTTTCGATGTCCAAAGGGCAGTTGCTGCATTGATGGTATTTCAAGTGTATCCAGTCCGGTGCATGATGGTAATTCTTAATAGGGATGAGGCTCAGTGTCTTCGGGTCCAATGCAATATGATAGTTTTTGGTAAATCCATCTTCAAATTGGAATTGATAGTCAAACCGAAATGGGTGTTCTCTTTCCACGGCATCACCTTAAGAATGTATAGAAGTGGTTTCAAAACCTCCC
>CAZQAF010000164.1:0-2692 GCA_964591175.1 uncultured Desulfobacteraceae bacterium
TTATCCTGGGATTTACACTTCCCAAGTATTATCAGGCAGAGACATTGGTATTGATTCAACCTCAAGGAGTTCCCAAAGATTATGTCCAGCCTATCGTCACTACGGATATCGATTCAAGGCTCGACGCTTTCTCTCGACAGATTTTGAGCCGTTCGAATCTTGAGAAAATCATGAAAAATTTCAATTTGTTTACGGAACCAAAATATAAAACATTTTTTGTAGAAGATAAAATAGCCGATATGCGTGACCGGATTTCTGTTGCATTACTGAGACGGGAGGTACCGGGATTGCCGGCAGGTTATCGTGGCGCCGGCAATGCATATGCATTTACCATCTCGTTTAGGGGCAAAGATCCTGAAAAGGTCATGAAAGTGACCAATGCTCTGGCGTCGTATTTTATCGACGAAAACTTACGGTTTAGGGAAACAGAGTCCTCAGGAACCAATACTTTTCTTGAACAAGAGCTGAATTCCATCCGGAAGGATCTTGCAACAAAAGAAAAAGAACTGAAGGTATATCGTGAAAAATATATGGGTGAGCTTCCGGAACAACTGGAATCCAACTTGAGTATGCTCACCAGAATCCAGGAACAATTAAAGGGGAAAGAAACCAACCTTTTAAATGCCAAAAATAAACTGGCCATGCTTAAAGACCAGATCAATCAAGGTGCGTTGTTATTCGGCCAGGGGGTTACGGTGACAAATGACGGCAGAATCACATCTGATTTTGACAAACCCATAAGCCTGGAACAGGCTAAAGCCATGCTTTCATATCTCGAAACCCGATATACGTCGAAACATCCGGATATTATCCGAATCAAAAAAATTATATCAGACTTGGAGAAAAACAAACAACAGAATAAAGACGCATCAAACGCATCAGAATATATCCCCGCCAATGCAAAAATGGAAATCGAACAAATCAAGGTAAATATCAGTACATTGACAACGGATATTTCCAAATTAAAGGCACAAATTCAAGATTATGAAACACGAATTGACAATACGCCGAAACGAGAAGAGGAATTGAAATCCTTAGAAAGAGATTATAACAATAATAAAGACCAATATAATATGCTTTTGAACAAAAAACTTGAAACACAAATTGCTATTAACTTGGATAAAAAGCAAAAAGGAGAGAAATTTCAAGTCCTCGATCCCGCCATGCTCCCAGAAAAGCCCGTATCTCCAAATATGAAAATACTATTTTTATTAACGCTGGTAGCTGGACCGAATATCGGACTCGGGCTGGCCTTTTTACTGGAGTATCTGGATACATCTTTCAGAAGCCCTAAAGAGATTGAATCTTTTCTGGGATTTCCTGTTCTATCCACGGTTCCGATATTTAGTGACCGAAGATATAAAAGAAGACAAAGACTCAACCAGATTTTCAGCGTTGCGTCAATCCTGTTCTCTTTTATTCTTCTGTCTGCCTTTGCCGTGTTATCGTTTGTCGGGGTTGATCAAACCATAGCACTTTTAAATCAATTCATGAGCACATGAGGTGACTAAATTGGGCAAAATTTATGACGCTTTGGAAAAATCAAAGGAAAAACGAACGGCATCAGCAGTATTCCGGGATACGCCGGATCCGGCTGCAAATGACAAAACCGACAATGCGGATGATGTTAAAAAGCCGATTTCCTTATATAGTGATGTGAAGGTTTCAGAGGTTGCGGAAAAACCCTTTAAACCCGTTGAAAGCCCGGAACAGTCGAACAGGGCCTCTTTTGCGAAAACCAAAGTATTATACGACGAGAATCGCATCGATGAAAATATGGTTGTGCTGAAAAAGCCGCAATCATTTGAAGCCGAACAATTTAAAATCTTAAGAACAAACCTGTTATTTCCGACGTCCGGGAAGTCGCCTCGCACCATAATGGTCACCAGTTCTATGCCGGATGAAGGAAAATCCATGATCTCCGCAAACCTTGCCGTAAGCATCGCTCAGAGCATTCAGGAGCATGTTTTGCTCATTGATTGTGATATCCGAAGACCTTGTATTCATACTCAATTCGGATTTGGTGAGGTTCCCGGTCTGAGTGAACACCTTGCCGGAGGTGTGCCGCTATCTTCGCTGCTTCTTAGAACCGTCGTCGACAAGTTGAGTATTTTGCCGGGCGGTAAACCGCCGTTTAATCCATCGGAACTCATGTCTTCTCAACGGATGTCGAAACTTCTTCAAGAAGTAAAATACAGATACAGCGACCGATTTATTATTATCGATACTCCCCCACCCAAACTGAGCGCAGAAGCAAGTGCGTTGTCCAGGCAGGTTGACGGGGTTCTTTTGGTGATTGAGTACGGGCGTACATCGCGAGAGATGATTTCAGATCTCATCAACATCATCGGTGAAGAAAAAATCATCGGGGTCGTGTTCAATAAACTCGATATGCGGTTTGCCAATTATTACGGGTTGGGCAAATACAAAACATATAGCAAATATTATCATACATATTAATTAAGGGTTAAAAGGTTCACCGTTCAAGGTTCACGGTTTTCCAGAATCAACATTAACCGCTATCAGTTCATGCAATTGATGATTGGGCAACCGTATATAAACAGATTGCAATAAAACTATGACGATATTTTTTTAACCTTCAAAGCTGAATAAAAAAGCCTTGAAACTTTCGATTACTTATCAGTGTAAGCTGCGTGGCGGATTAGACCCCGCAGTTTTATCTGCGGGAGTT
>CAZQAF010000165.1:0-2556 GCA_964591175.1 uncultured Desulfobacteraceae bacterium
ATCAAAGCGATATTTACGGTAAATTCCCCGTTTCTTTTAATAAATTCCTTGGTCCCGTCCAGGGGGTCGACCAGCCAGAAATACTTCCATGCACGTCTTTGTTCAAAAGGAATGTCTTTCCCTTCCTCACTGAGAACCGGAAAGCGATTTATGCTTACTTTGTTCAGATCGCCAACAATGATTTTGTGAGAGAGCTGGTCCGCAGTCGTCAGCGGCGACCGGTCCTCTTTATACCATACGTCAAAATCTTGTTTATAGACATCGATAACGGCACGCCCGGCATCTTTGGCAGCCTTTAACGCTATCAGTAATGGACGGGTTAACGAATATGAGTTGTCTGCCATTTCATCTCCGGTACTGTTTATACTTTTTTACCTAAAATTGTTTCTAAATATATCCTTTCTGTCCCAAATGTAGCAGGATCTCCTGGGCGGCTTCAGTAGGGGTAAGATCGGTGGTATTGATTCTCACCTCTGGCGATTTCGGGATTTCATAGGGGTCGTCAACTCCCGTAAATCCCTTGATTAGACCTGCTCTGGCTTTGGCATACATCCCCTTTCGATCCCTTGTTTCACACACCTCTAAGGGTGTGGATACATGTACTTCGATAAACCCGCCGTAACTTTCGATGGCGTTTCTTATTTCTTTCCTGGTGGCATTGTATGGTGCGATGGGGGCACAGATGGCGATGCCACGGTTCTTGGTAATCTCCCCAGCCACAAAACCGATGCGCCGGACATTGATATCTCTATCCTCCTTTGAAAAACTCAACCCGCTGGACAAATTTCGCCGAACAATATCCCCGTCCAGCAGGGAAACCGGTCGATCGCCCATCTCCAAGAACCGCGCATAGAGCACCTTGGCAATAGTCGATTTTCCGGCGCCTGAAAGCCCTGTCAGAAATATGGTAAACCCCTGTTTTCCCGGAGGCGGATATGCCTTTTTCAGTTCTTCATTAACTTCAGGGAATGTTGCCCACTCGGGTATTCTGCGGCCGCTTCTGATTCGTACGCGAATATCCGAACTGGAAAAAGAAATAAACTGTTCTCCTTCAGGTATCTGGTCAGAGGAACGATATTCATCTTCAAAAGGTAAATAAACGAGTTCTTCAAAAGGAATAATATTCAACCCGATCTCCGTGCTGTATTCCTCCGTCATTTTTTGGGCCGCACGACTTTTGTAAAAGGAATTTCCAGCCGGATCATTTCCCGGGCTGCCATGGTCCCGTCCGACAATAAAGTGAGTACAGCCGTAATTTTTGGCAATGATGGCATGTAAAAGCGCCTCCCTGGGACCGGCCAGGCGCATGGAAAGGGGCAACAGGTTCAGTATAAAAGAATCCGGCGGATAATGGTGGGTCACTGCCCGGTAACATCGAACTCTCGTGTAATGATCGAAATCTCCGGGTTTTGTCATCCCGGTAACCGGAAGGAGAAGTAGATTGGCCTTGGCCTGCCGCATTGCGTTTACGGTCATTTCAAATTGAAGACGTTGAATGGGATTTCGAGTCTGAAAACCTATTATCCTCTTCCAATGCAGTTTTTGATAAACACGCCGAATCTCATGGGGTGTCATGCGAAGCTGTTTGAAGTCAAAGTGAAGGGGAGTATTCAGGACTTCAAGTCTTCCCCCGATGTAGTAATCACCCTCGCTTTTCAGCAGATACTTAACCCCCTGATGTGCCGTGTCGGCCGTGCCATATAGCAACAATGCTTCCTTTTCCCGATCCGACGGCCACATATCTTCAATATGCATAATGGCCAGCAGAAATCCTTCATGATCCCTTAATGTCACGGATTGGCCAACCTCCAGCGTCCTGGCTTTGGTTTCGGAAATGCCAAGGCATACGGGTATGGGCCAGAGCACATTGCTTTGCAAGCGCATGCGGTCAAGAACGGATTCATAGTCGGATCGGAGCATAAAGCCGTATAGAGGAGAAAAGACCCCGGTTGCCAAAAGTTCAAGATCGCAAAGTTGACGGTCGTTCAGGATGATGTCCGGAAGGTTCAGAGCGATATCTTTGAGTGTGGCCGCCCTTTCTTCGCTCACGAGCAGCCGAACAGGCGCCCCTCCGTGATACTCGTTTTCCGATGCATTTTTCATTTACAAATTTCCGATAACACCTGTTTGATTTTGATTGAAATCAGCGCTATGCCGCTCTAAAATTCGAAAGGTATCTTAATGATAACTTCGCTTTTTGTCAATCAGATATTAAGTGTATCCAGATACGACTTCAAGGATTCAAAACGCTGGGGCGATTGAAGTTCATTGCCGGAATCCCGGTCCGTGATACTCACGACGACCGGCTCGTCCATGGATTCGGGCAGGTGAAGCTCATCATCGGCGGTAATGGTGACAAATGCGTCATTTCCTTCATACACGATGCCTTTGACATACCACTCAAAACCGCTACAACTTGTTGAGGTCTCGAAACCGTACGTTTCCAATATTTGATCAAGTTCCATCTGTTTCTCTTTTCTTAATTTTTTATTATGATTTTAAGTTATTATATTTTACTAGAAGCCATCTCAAAATTAGAATTTTCGGTCGAGATCA
>CAZQAF010000166.1:0-2530 GCA_964591175.1 uncultured Desulfobacteraceae bacterium
GCGATAGCTACGACGGGACAAGCTGTGTTGGACTGAGACGGCCAATCCTCGAAATATTCCCGATATGGATGCACATGTTTCTGTGGAACACGATATCATAATTTTTGACATCAGGTATATTCATGTTATATTGCTCATAACAAAAACCATTAAACCACAAAAGAGCTTACGAGCAAGCCTCGACTTTCGCCCATTTAGGTTTACATAAAGAAAATTCATATATGTCCATACAGCCGATCGGGGTCATGGATTCCGGTATTGGCGCGCTTACTGTTTGGCAAGAACTGATAGAAATTATGCCGAGCGAAAATTATCTCTATTTTGGAGATAGTGGATGTTGCCCCTATGGATCAAAAGACACCGAAGAAATAATACTCAGAGTTAAAACAATTATCCATTTTTACAGGAACCCGTAAAAAAAATACTCGGCGATAACATATCTATTTTAAATCCTGCTCCTGCGGTAGCGCGGCAAACATTGAATATATTGGATGATATATAACTTTTTGGCGAAACATGTAATTCGGGTCACTTAAATGAATGAATGAGGTTGACGATGAAACGTCGATTCTTAATGCTGTTGCTGATTTTCAGTGTAGCTTTTTTCAGTACTAACGTTTATTCACAACCGCCCATTTTGGATCACGTCATTTTTGTGATTTTTGAGAATCACAACTACGACCAGATTATGGGGAATTCTGCAGCGCCTTACCTGAATTCTCTGGTCAGCGATCCGGAGACGGCGCTCTTCACGCAATCCTACGCAATGACCCACCCCAGCCAACCAAACTACTTGATGCTGTTTTCCGGCTCAGACCAGGGCGTAACCAATGACGATGTTCCCAAGAATCTTCCGTTCACTTCTCCCAACTTAGGCGCCGAATTGCTGCAAACCGGGCGGACATTTGCCGGATATTCCGAAGATCTGCCATCGATAGGTTTTGATGGTAAATCTTCAGGTGATTATGCCAGAAAACATAATCCCTGGGTAAACTGGCAGGGAGCGGAAAAGAACGGGATCCCGGACGCGCTCAACCTGCCGCTGACATCCTTTCCGACGAACTACGACTTGCTGCCGACCATGTCATTTGTCATTCCAAATCAAAACCATGATATGCATAATGGTGCTGACCCGGAACGGATTAAAAAAGCGGATGCCTGGCTAAAGGACCATCTGAGTGGTTATGTTCAGTGGGCGAAGTCACACAATAGTTTGCTTATCGTAACCTTTGATGAAGGGTATTGCCGGGAAAAAGATGAAGGTGACTGTAAAGACCGCAATCATATTTTCACTCTTTTTGTGGGAGAAAAGGTAAAGCATGGGAGCTACGATCAAAAGATTGATCATTACATGGTGCTCCGTACCATCGAAGAAATGTATGGCTTGCCTTACGCTGGTAGTAGCGCTGCTTCGTCAGCAATAAGCAATGTCTGGAAAAAACCTGCTGGAATATTGCGAAAAAACTAGCGCTTCAATAAGGAAAAGATTAATTTATATAGAAGTGGTTTCAAAACCTTCAATCGGGTCTGAGGTCTCCCACCCAAGATCGGCGGGACAAGAACGCGGGACTGAGGCGGACAACCACAGGAATATGGGTAATATTCCAGGGGATGAACACCCGTCGATTCGCCAATGTATCGAAGGAAAACCGAAAAAAGATGCCCGCTATTTTCAGATCGAGAACAAAATCCGCGAAGCAGAAAAATACGGCCTCGCTGAAGATATCCCGCTCGTTACATAATATTGTTTGGACAAGGCCGGCGAAAGCGAATAACCCGGGGCGGTGAAAGACCCCATTTGAATATCGGAAGAAAGGAAACACCCATGAAAACATCAATAAGGAAAGTTATGGCAGTGGTTATGGGAATTGCGCTGGCGAGCTTCGTCATCTCTTGTGCATCGACAGGCTCCTCATCGAAAAAAGCTTCGGCACGCCCGCAAACAAAAGGTTTCCTGTACGGCTATTATCAATATTTAAAGCCTGGGCCGCAAGGCGGCAGGCGATGGTTTAAACCGGGGGTCGATTTTGGCAAATACAATAAGATTATGTTGGACAGCATTATCTTCTATTTTGCCGACGATTCGGAAAACAAGGGCATCGATGCGTATGAAATGAAAGAACTGGCAGATAAATTCAATCGGGAACTCGTCGATGTCTTAAATGATACTTATCCGATAGTTTCCGATCCGGGTCCTGACGTTGTCCGGCTTCGCATCGCGATTACAAATCTTAAACAGAGCAGGCCGGTCTTGAGCGCCATCACTACGGTGGTCCCCGTTGGACTGGCCATTAGCGTCATAAAGAGAGGCGCTGGAGGGTCGTGGACCGGTTCGGGCGCGACAAGCGCCGAGTTTATGGCCCTCGACTCTATGACCAACGATGTCATCGCTGTTGCTCAGGACGAGAGAAAAGCGGGATTTGAGGAGCGGTTCACCAAGTGGGGATCCGCCGAAGAGGCCTTCGAGTTCTGGGCCAAGAGAATCAAATTCCTTATGGATCGGGCAACCCATCGGGTGAAGCAATAAGGC